>QENJ01000159.1 GCA_013374505.1 Candidatus Methanophagaceae archaeon | reverse complement strand
TCAACCACTGAATGTATTGCCGTAGCTGAACGAAAACGACTTTGCATGATAGTATTAATATTCTTTTAAACCACGTAATCTTTGAACATCCTGATATCGTCATTTTAATGCATGCTACAAATGATATCGGAATGCTTAAAAAGGACAATAACTATAGTTCAAGGATGGGGCACGATATTTCTATTAGAGACATTGGTAGATATACAATGCAGATAGCTTCAACTCACTCGGCACTTATTGGGCTTATTCGAAAGGCACGAACTTTTAACGGTTTTCAAAGAAAAGATAATATAGATTATAGGGCTACTCAAATAGAAGATATCGAACCTTTTCGAGCACGCCTTAAAATATTTGTATCGATTTGTAAAGCCTTTGGGATAGTACCAATACTCATGACACAACCAATTGCTGGAAACATCAAGAATGAAATAACACCAGAGTGGATGGACCCAAATGCTCAATTTGTATTCAACCGGACAATTCGTGAAATTGGTAATATTACTGATACGGAGATAATTGATCTTGAAACATACATATCAAATAGCATCAAAGACGAGAAAGAACTGAATCAGATATTTTATGACGGGGTACACGTAACTGATTATGGATCATCCTTGTATGCTCGACATATCACAGAACGTATTCATGAAAGAACAGTTCGGGTCGGAAACAGTTCGGGGCGGGATAGAATTGCGGCGCGCATGAGCAAAATAGAATAGTTTTTGGTGCGTAAAACGCACCCTACGATTTATAAACAATATTATTTACAGCCAAAATCACGTTCTATAGCCTTTTATTGGCAACGGGAAAGGTGCTGGTCAGAAACTGCGGATGCTCCCCGTAGATTAGTTATTTTTTTCATGTCTTGTCGCCATAATAGTTAAGCTTGTCAGTTTCAGGCCTATTAATCCTGCCGTCGCCCATACAATGCCGAGATATGGAATAAGCGCTACGCTGGTGAACAGGGTGCCGAAGGCGGCGCCTGTCAGATCAGCGGAAAAGGCTCGTGTCACCACACGATTATCACCACCCCTTAAACGAAGCGCAACCGGAAATTGAAAGCCGCATATAAGTGAAATCACAAATCCAAACAAAAGAAATGAAACAACCGGCAACCGGTCTCCGCCATACTTCATGGCCAGAATAAAAAGCCCCAAAAGGATAATCAGCAGGCTGTCTGCAATCACCAGCATCTGTTTTCCGCGGCCACGTAGTTTTTCACCGAACCAGGCGCCGGGCAACAGACCGGCTAAAAAAACGGTTATGATCAGGCCTATCTGAAAATAAATATAACCGAAAAAAATCTGAAAGGCAAAAATAACCAGAATTTCGCTGCCCATGGTCATAAAGCCGGTGGAAAATAGAACAAACTCCTCTGCTTTAATACAGGCCATATAAATGAAAAGCAAAATTGTTAGACCGGCGATAAATCGATTCGGGGATGTGGAGAATTTGACAAACCACTGTGAAAACACCAATTGCATCAACTGGGGAGATTCGTCGATGTTTTTAGGGGCGGCAGGATCGAGCAGGTTATTTAATCTTGCTATTCTTTCATTTGTCAGATCGCCGTAATAAAAGCCGCTGATGTAAGATGTCTGAATCCCTTTTTCTAAAAGAAAAGCGGGAATATCTGTCCTTATGGGGCGGTTGCCGCACAAAAAAAAGATTCTTTGCCCCGGCAGCAGCAATACATGGCCAAAATGCTCCGACACGGTATTATACAGGGAAGAAATTTTACGGAGCTGGGGTTCGGCAAGGTAACTGTCAAATCCTTCGACTGAAAAACTTAATATTCCTGAAGCTGTAAGATGTTGCTTTGCCAGAGCAAAAAAACGGTCTGTAAAAAACCGGTTTATTTGAAAAGTGTCAGGTTCAGGCAGATTGACTATTATCACGTCATAGATTTTGTTAGATTTTGTTAGATATGCCCGGGCATCTTGATGAATAACGTGTAAACCCGGAATATCCTTTATCAGGCCAAACCTGAACAGAACAGAGCTAATCTCTGGATCAAGTTCAACGTAATCTATGCGTGCAGGCCGGTATTTTTGCAATTCCTCAAGCATCCCGCCCTCAGCCGAAATTATTAAAATTTTCTGGGGATTGTCCAATTGTGACAGAGGATAATGAATCGTTTCTTCCGCCATAGTCAGGTTCTGGCTGCTGAACACAGGTGTGCCGTCCATAAACAGAGTGAACTGCTCCTTATCTTTATAGACGGCTATGCGGCCGTATCTGGACTCGTGATAATATACTGGTTCGCCTTTGAAGGTGGCAAGTGAGGCCGGCTCCATAAAAATACCGGTTAGAAGAATTGTAAGAGCCAGCCCTGTGCCGATGAAAGCGGCAGGATGATGCCGTCGTATGGAGGTAAATAGAAAACAGGCTGCCGCCAACAGCGGCAGGTTGGCCAGAAAAACCGTCTGAAAAGGGGTTGCCAGATAAACCAGTATAAATGAAAACAGGGCGCCGCCCGCCACATCACCGATATTGTCTGTCATATATATGAACGCCCCAGGATAATCCGGTTTTTCAAGCCTTAGCACAAAAAGGCTATAGGGGAGGACAAAGCCAAGCAGCAGTCCATAAGGAGCAATTGTAATAAAGGTATATGCCAGGGTCGGATAAAATCCGACCGAACTTCCGTGAATAAAAAAATAATCAGCATCCTGACTAAGCCGCAGCCTCTCGAATACATTGACAGCGTGGATTTGATTTCCAAACTAAGAGTCAATATCG
>QENJ01000158.1 GCA_013374505.1 Candidatus Methanophagaceae archaeon | reverse complement strand
CACACAAATTCTAATATTTTACCTTGGTCAACAATGTCTATATATTCTACCGTTGACCTGACAAGGTCTATTACCGCCGCACTTGCGGATCCTATCGCTGTAGCAGATATATCAAACTGAACAGTAGTACCCGGTGCTCCTATAACCTGCACCCCTTCGTTGATCGCAACGCCATTGATATAAGTATACGCGCTATCACCCTCTTGTGCTGCCGTTATTACGCTTGAATCAGAATCCATCGGCACTTTCAAAACATAATTATCCGTGCCTGATATATCACCCATCGTGTAACTTATCAATTCTATACCATCCACTTTCAACGCTGTAACATCGTCATCCTGTGCTGTAAGAACCTTACCATTTAATGTTGCAGTGCTATAAGGTGTATAGTCTTGCTGCGGTACCGCAGTTACCAGACCAACGCAAAGACAAATAATTGCGATCGTTAATGCAATCGTCACGTGCCGTGCAATCCTACCCAGTTTTATAGCCATTTTGTTCATATTCTTGAAGTAATGTTTTATAAATGTAGTTATCCAAATAATTGGATGGCTGGTATCCAATCATCATATTCCTTCCCATTCGCATCTGCGAATTTAGTGCAATTTAGCCAGCCGTAATCCGTTTGCAGTTCCTTTGTATGATGAATCTGCGGATATGAGCCTGTCATTATTTCATAGCTGTATGTTTTGCCTGCTTCTAAGGTAAATGACGAATCAAAAGTGATTGTATCCCTATCTTCCGTGTAACCGTTCCAGGAAGCGCTTTCTTCTATTCCGCTTCCAGAAATACTGATGAATTCTGTATGCCCGCCGGTGCCTGTACAGGGATACGTGTATAGTTTTTGCACGGTTATATCTTGACTTGGAGTGATTGTACCGGTATGCATGCCGGAAATGCTTGGATATGTTCCGTGTCCGGTATCGAAACAAAAACTCAAGTCTCTGGGATGATAATCCGTATTGTTCTCGTCTATGACATAATATCCCGTTCCGTTGTAATCGCTCCAACAATTGCCAATCGTGGCGGTGTTCCACGTATTAGACCTGTTTTCATAAACAAACGCCTGTCGGGTGTTGTCTATGAAAGAGTTGCTATAGATAAGGTTGCCCGTGTCGGAAAGATAGATTCCTGTTGGAGTATATGTCCCTAACGGTGCAGTTGAATTCTTTATCACATTATCGTAGATTACAGTAGCACTTACGCTCATCAAGCAGAGCCCTTGGTGGCTGTTGAGTATCTGATTACCACATATTTCGTGATTCTTCTTTTTATATGCGTAGATCCCATATAAATTATCACTTAATACCGAGTTTTTTATGGTGCAATTGTCGGCACCAATTTTTATAGCTTGTTTACAGTTGGTTATCCTACAATTATCTATGGTGGTATCCGTTCCCGTCAAGATACCAACTGAATTATTGTATTCCGTGTGTTTTGCCCCGATCACGGTAAACCCCGTTATATTCACGTAATCAGCGGTCACCACAAATACATGATCCTGTGAATTTGCCGCTTGAACAATGCAATTCACGGCTCCACTCTCTGATTTAATCGTTAAACGTTTGTTCACTACCACATCACCATAATAAGTTCCGGCAGCCACTGTAATTGTATGCCCATCCTGTGTGTTAGAGTCATCAATCGCCGCTTGGATTGTTGCGAAGTTCTCCCCGGTGTTTATGTTGTGGACAACCGATGGTGGCTTAATCGAAGACTTTTTAACAGTTATGTCAATACTGGAAGGACTTGTCATATCGCTATCAGAACCAACCATTTCAGATAATTTGAGAGTGTACGTGTTTTCAGGGCAACCTGAGGGTATAGGTATCTTAATTTTCACTTTAAGGTTACCGTCAAGCGCAGTAGTAGATTTTAAAGCAATTTTAGAAGATTTAATAGCTTTATCGAAAGTACCCATATTAGAACTTATTTGAACGTTTGCTTCACTAACATCAAACTCGGAAGGTATGTCCTTTATGAGATATCGAACTTCTTCATTGCTTAGACTCTGTGTGTCCCATACAAATTCTAATGTTGCACCCTGGTCTACATTATCTGTATAGTCTACCGTTGATCTGACAAGGTCTATTGTCGCTGCATTTGCGGGGTATGCAAATGATAACAGAAATAAGATGAGCAATGAATAATTTAGTATTTTGTTCATTTCTATCGCCCTTCCTCCTCGCATGTGATAAATCCAAGATACGCATCGGTTGCCATAATAAGGTCGTCAATATCATCTTCTACAATGCCATCTCCGTCAGCATCATATTCAGTGCCGGTATTGAATCCAAGATACGCATCGGTTGCCATGATAAGGTCATCAATATCGTCTTCTACAATGCCGTCTCCATCATGGTCATAGGTGCAGCCTATTGTTTCTATCGAATCAGGCTTTTTTTCATACTCTGGGGTACCATCACCATCTTCGTCTATTTTCATTGTGTAATCAGGATTCGATGAGCTTATATCTATTTCTGCAATAGTGTTTGTGTAAACAGGAACGTTTAAATACGCTATTTCTTGCTTTTTGTCCTGTCCTATTATTTCGCTTGTTAGGTTAAATTTGCCATTTCCTGTACCTTCTATCACAACCTCATAAAAATCATCCGAATCAAAATCTATGATTAAAATTCCTTCAAAATCACCATTCTCATCCTGAACGTAGATTGAATATGGTATTTCTGTCTCAGGGTTTCCGTATTCATCGAGTCCTACATGATTATTGGATGAATCATACATATGAAGATTTACAGGG
>QENJ01000157.1 GCA_013374505.1 Candidatus Methanophagaceae archaeon | reverse complement strand
AAATACGGTTTATGTGTATAACGGCTCTTACACCGAGAACGTGGACGTGGACAAGCGGCTTACGTTGCGAGGTGAGGGCGCGGATGTGGTGACAGTGACCGCGGCAAGTTCGGGCGATCATGTCTTTGAGGTAACTGCGGATTGGATGAACATATCAGGGTTCAATGTGACAGGTGCGACCGGGAGCGGGAAGGTCGGGATTTATCTCTGCGATAGTCAGCACTGTAACATCTCTGATATTAACGCAGCAGGTAATTGCTTCGGCATCTACCTGACTTCTTCGAGCAACTACAACACGCTTGCGAACAATACCGCGAACTCGAACGAGGAGGCAGGCATATACCTGTCAAGCTCGAGTGACAATAACATCACTGACAATACCGCTTCGCAGACAGTTTGGGGCTATGGCATATACATGTCGAACGCGAACAATAATAAGCTAACGAACAATAACGCTTCGTATAATACAGGTGGCTCTTTAAGCTACGGTATCTACTTGACGAGCTCGAGCGACAACACCTTTTCTAACAATACCGCGAACTCGAACCCTTGCTCCGGCATCTGGCTGAATTCTTCGAGTAACAATAACACGTTCACAAATAATACAGCATCAAACAACAACTATATCGACTTCTATTCAACTCCGGATTCTCGTAACAACACGGTTGAAGATCTTTTGATTAGTAGTTACCCGACTACGGTTTCGTTTATTTATGGTAACGGTGTGGGGTTGAAAGGCGTGAAAAAATGCTCCTGACGATCCGACGGGCAAAGTAAACATAAGCAAATACGTGGATGTTACAAATGTGACGGCGGATTCGTGGTTGTTCTTGAATGTGAGTTATAACGAATCAGACTTAGGTAGCGTGGCTGAGGATACTTTAAGGCTGTGGCGGCATAACGGGTCTGATTGGACAGAAGTTACAGGTACAAACGGGGTGAATACAGTAGAGAAGTACGTGTATGCGAATATAACGGAGTTCAGTGTGTTCGCACCGTTGGGGGATGCACCAACCTATATACCACCGACACCAATAAACATGGCTAACGAAACAGGCAACTACTGGGTGAATTACACGTGGGCTGCGAACGCAACTGCGGGTAACAACGTCACAGATGCTTATAATGTGAGCAATGGCACATCCTGGATCAACGATACAAACACGTGGTACAATGAAACAGTGGGACCAAGCGGATGGGCTAACATTTCCGTTTGGGCGTATAACGTAAGTGGCGGAGGCACGCTATCGGTTGGTAGTGCCAGCGATGAGGTGCAGGCACAGGCGGCACCATCCAATTGGACCTTTATAGTTTACCTTGGCGCAGATAACGACTTAGAAGGAGCAGGAATAGATGATTTCCTGGAAATGTCTTCTGTCGGTACTACCAGTGATGTAAACATAGTGGTGCAATTTGACCGAATACCTGACTATGACGGTTCATATGGCAATTGGGTTACCTGTAAGCGATTCCTTGTAACACCTGGGGTGACACCAACGGCAGCGAATGCAACTGAGGATCTCGGTGAATGTAATATGGGTGACCCCGATACTTTAACTGAGTTCGTGAACTGGGCGATGACAAACTACCCCGCAGATAATTATGCTTTGATACTCTGGAATCATGGTTCAGGTTGGAAGAAGGGAGTGCCATGGGGAGATATTACTGGTAGCGGTAGAGGGGTTTGTTGGGATTACACAAATAATAGCGATTATCTTACTTTGCAAGAGACCGAGCAAGCATTGACCGATAAATATGTTGACCTGCTGGGTTACGATGCCTGTGTGATGCACATGGTTGAGGTGGTATATCAGGTACTGGCAAATGCAGGTATAAGCGTTGGCTCAGAAGAGAGCGAACCGTGGGATGGCTGGCCTTATGATACGATACTTGGTGATTTGATGGGGACTCCAACAATGACTTCACGCTCCTTAGGTACGACTATCGTTCAGCGTTACATAGCATCTTATGCCCCTGCCACTGACCAGACACAATCCGCCGTGGATAATGCAGACTTACCTGGTTTGGTTACTGCCGTGGATAACTTGGCACAAGCATTAATCACGGAAATAAACGTGGGAAATCGGGCACAGGTACAACAAGCTAGAAGCGAAACAGTAGAAATTGGTTCCGATTACATTGACATATACCACTTTGCCCAACAGGTCCAGACATGCGTTCCCGGTGCTGCGACAGAGGCGCAGGCGGTGAGAGATGCTGTGGGCACTGCTGTGTATGCCGAGGCGCATGGCTCTGCCGTTCCAAATGATCATGGATTGTCTATATACTTCCCAGAATCAGAAGCGGATTATTTAACCTCTTATGGCAACACAAAATTTGCTAATGACACTAACTGGGATGAATTCTTAATCAGGTACTACAAGGATATAGCCATAGAAGTAAACAAGACGGTTTTGGATCCAAAGACGGGTAACTGGGAAAAAGTAATACTTGCGAATGTGAGTGACGAGCTGCAATTCCGTATTTGGGTACACAATAACGGTACCGGATATTTAACGAATATCACGGTGAATGATACGTTGTCGACGGGTTTAAAATACGTGAATGGTAGTGCGACAGTAAATGGTGTGCCATGCGAGTGTGGTCTGGGTGTGTGGGCAAACAGTCTGGTGTGGTATTATGATGTCGGTAATCCATGCACGGAACCGTTTAAGAACTTGTCTTGTGGGCAGAACATAACGATAGAATTTAATGCGACTAAGAACCAGACAAGCGATGATACTAATTGTGTTAACGTGTCTGGCTGGT
>QENJ01000156.1 GCA_013374505.1 Candidatus Methanophagaceae archaeon | reverse complement strand
CAATTATGAAGTAATGCCTGAAGAGTGAGCCTTCATGGTCAGATCCCGATGTGATGGATGAGATGACTATTGATAAAGAGCAAAGCTACATTGCCCCTTTTGCTCAAATTGAATACAGACCAATTGATTATTTCCTTGTACAGGGCGGCATTCGTCACGATTCCTACTCCTATTCAGATGATACACCTGATAAAAGCAAGACCACAAAAAAATTGGGAGTCTCTATTTTCCCGTTTGTAAATACCTATCACGATTGGACAACACTCTTTGCTGTTTATAATGAAGGATTCAGGGCGCCATTAGGTAACGAACTGTTCTATCCGGTAGTCGGGAACCCTGATCTTAAACCTGAAGAAGCTAAAGGATGGGAAGTTGGTCTGAAACAGCGCTTGTCCACCTGGGCTGACATACAGCTCAGCTATTTCAGCACTGATTACACCGATCAGATTAAAGTTGTCTATCCGTCAACTCCAGGACCCCCTAAGTTTCAGAATATTGCGGATAACACTATCAAGGGATGGGAAGCCGGTGTTCAAGCTTATCCGTTAGATTTATCTGCGGTTATTTGTTTCTTACACGGACATGGAGCAGGATGAAGTAGGATACTCTTATTACTCTACGCCCAATGAGATCTTGAGTTACGGTGTATCAATAGAGGATTTTCACAATATTTATGCATCGGTATATGCGATTACATATGATGATTGGCAATTTGATGAAACAACCAGTCATGAAAATGAGGGGAAAACCTATATAGATGTAAAAATAGCTTACCATTGGGAGCTTAAAGATGGCGTCTTGTTTAAGCCATACGTTTCTGTAGAAAACCTCACGGATGAGAAATATTACGTTATCCAGCTTGATGAGGGTATTGCATGGCACGTTGGCGGTTCTCTGAGGGTCAATTTCTAAGTCAATTAAAATTAATGGTGAAGAAGGGAACGGCCACTGTGCCTGACCCTTCTGCACTTAAGTAGAAAGGGGTAATTGCTCACTGAACCGCGTGTCATTGCGAGCAAAGTGAAGCAACCTCGTTTTAGATTGCCACGGCTCTATCGCCCCTCGCAATTACGTGGTTCAGTGAATATTTACGTAGAAAGAGAGGATAACCCAATGAAAAACAGAATAGCAAAAATAGTTACAACATGACTTTCGGGTATATAGCATATAGTTGCACTTAAATGATAATCATAAAAGAGAAAAATGGTAATGCTTACCTGATGGTGTGCGTGGTGAAAGGGTATTTAGCTTCGCTAAAGCCACCTCTAATTTTTCCATTATTGCCGGTTCCTTTGGATTTCGTTTCAACACTACCTTGCGATGCTTAGTTGTCTCTTCAATATCTCCATTTAAAAGTAGCACCGATTGCATCAAAGATGTGAAGCTTAGAGAACTCATTTGAAGAAACTCCTTCAAAAAATAGGCTGACACATTCGCTAAACTCACACGAAAATAAGTGAGGATTTGATCCAATTCCACATCTACCTTGTAAACAACTTCTTTCCCTTGGAGACGCAACCAACTTTTTTCACACCGTTTCAATTTAATGAATTCTTTCTCATGTTTTTTTTCAATTTTCTTTATAAGCCTTTGAACCTTACCGATTTCACGTTCACAGGCTTTTAAAGATTCTTGATCCTCTTTACTCTGAATACGCTTGCCGTCTTTGACACCGCCTTTGATCCGCAGCTCACGTTCCTGACGAATACAATCTGATAGTGTCGCTGTTTCCTGAGAAATTTCCGCCAGGGGCTTTTTGAGCGCTTGCTTTAGCTCTCTTATGCCCGCTTTCAGTTTTTCCTGCTTTTCTCGTACATTTGAATCTTCTACAAGTTGTTTACCATAGCCCGCAACACGATGAAGCGATACAAAACCTTTCATGCTTCGAAACGTTAACTCCTCAAGTGGCCAACGATCAAAGTATGCTTTCACCACCAAACTCGTCCCTATCGTATCCGATGGCAAACTTGTCAGCAGAATTGTATTCCTGCCATTGTCCCATTCTATACGCACCGCACGCACAATTATCAAATAATTCTTTTCCTTTGAATCCTTTAATTCGATTTCACAGTCATATAGCGTCGCATCCCCATTTGTGTATCTTCCAGCCGCACCTATATGGCGGACCTTGCGCTCAGACCACTGATTATCATCTAATGTCGTAATGTAATGATAACGATCTTGCGAAGCAAATGCGCGTAACGTTTCGACACTGTTGCTATCGCCATCCATCACCAGAACACGGCTCACTTGAGCTGTTCCGATGACCCTTTTCATATACTGTTCAACTTTATCCATCATTGAAAGCGTATAAACACCCACCGGACCATGGCCTGAGTAAGTCTCAAAATAAATCGGACACCCGTGACTATCATGTAGAAACACTTGTTCTAAACATCCCATCACACGACCTATCATGGTCACTTTATTTTTTTTAACACGATGCTTTGACCACAACGGCTTCGTGTTACCATCTATATAGTAACATAAAAAAGGCAGTTCCAATTCGGAATCATGAATTTTCCACTTCTCAAACCAAAATTGAATCTGACCAATTAACAGACTCTCAGATACACCAAGATACTTCAATTCCCGAAGAAATCTATCCAGGGTCGCTTGTTTATAATTGAAGCCACAGACGTCTGACAGGGCATTGCCCAATGCAGCGTTTACATGGCGCACGGCTCCATTCGTCGTCACTAAAGGCAGTGCGAGAAGCGCTAAACACTTCCGCTCTATATTCTGTGAACTCGTCTTAAAAATATCCATC
>QENJ01000155.1:1907-2815 GCA_013374505.1 Candidatus Methanophagaceae archaeon | reverse complement strand
CATCATCTCCAAAAAGATAATCAGTAACATATAAATTAATATAGAACTCCCAAGGTGGAATATGACTATGAGGTGTGGAACCGCAATGTACGATCTTCGTACCGTCAGGCGACCATGCTGGCCATATGGGACTATCATACCCATTAGTTGTAATTGGTTCAGGCGTGCCGCTTCCGTCTGAATTCGTAATCCAAATTTCTAGATTTTCTTCATTTTTACCTGCGAAGTAGCAAATCTTTGACCCATCAGGTGACCAGGAAGTTACTAAAGCAATACCGGCATCTGGGTGCCAGGTTAGAACGTCGCTTACAATTTCTAATGGCTCTCCTGTCCCATCGGAATTTACGACCCACAAATCATGGGTGCCAGCTACCATGTCATAGGACATAAATGATATTTGCCGACCATCAGGCGACCAACTTGGCCACACACAAAAACCACTGTCAGTAATTTGTTCCGGGGTTCCAGTCCCATCTGAATTAACTATCCAAATGTCAATAAAATTATGAGCTTCATCGAGCCCTCCATACGCTATTTTCTGCCCATCTGGCGACAAAGAGGGCATTATCGCATTTCCGGCCGCCGTTATTTTCACAGGGGTTCCGCTTCCATCGGAATTGGTGGTCCAAATATCTGAGGTCTCAAGATACCGATCCCCTTCTCCCTTGATATATGTAATCTTTCTTCCATCTGGAGACCATGAACTACTTAAGAACATCAAGACGTCGTTACCCCAATCAGCAGGAAAAACGTCGTCTACAATTTTCTGAGGGACCCCGCTTCCATCGGAATTCATTACCCATATGTCAAAACCTCCGCTGGGGGAGTACATTCCATAGGATATTTTTGTTCCATCTGGAGAATAAGAGGGGAGCACTGCTCCTTCTCCTAAAGGGACGCTTAAAATT
>QENJ01000155.1:0-1897 GCA_013374505.1 Candidatus Methanophagaceae archaeon | reverse complement strand
TCTGTTTGGGAGACTTGTCTCTTGCCCTCACCTTGTAAATATACGTAGTTCCTGGTTGAAGATCAAAATCTTCGTAAGTCGGACCGGGCTGCCAGCCGCTGTCATCACCCCCGGAATTACCTGAAGTCTCATCAAAATAGTATTCCACTCCGTTCGGATCGCTGGCAGTTGTTGCCACCATCATTATCGAAGTCGGTCCTGTCGCATAAGGTTCCGTATGCCAAGTCATTGGATTAGGTGTGGGAGGAGCTGTGTCATCGGGACTGTAATCTACCGTAAAATAGCTATATGCAGGAGATAAATCAACGATTCCCGCCTCATCCCTTGCCTTTACATAAAAGGCATAATAGCCATTGGGAAGATTATTGTAACTCTTTGTCGTTGATGACGCATAGCTTGACCAATTGATGTCATATCCATCAAGCTTATAGGAATACACCAGGTTGGAGGTGAACGTGACGTTGTCTGAGCCAGTATAGGTGAAGACGACATCATTATAGGTTATGGTTCCAGATGGACCGCCCGTAATGGAGGTATCAGGGGGAGTTGTGTCAGTCCCGGGATCCGAAGGTTTGCTTTTCTCCAGAGCAGATTGTAAACCATACAACCATGACTTGCTATTATCCACCGACGGCGTACTCAGGCATTGAAGATTCTCGATATTATTGTTCCACCATAAGAGACTTCGTACCGATTCGTATCCTGTTTTTGCCCATTTTTGTGATGATACACTCTGACTCCCACAATGGTAAATCTGTACCATATTGTAGCCAAAGCCAGCGTGAATAACTGTAGCGAAGGTATAGTGAGTGAGTACATTCTTTAAGAATGGAATAGCATCGAGAATATCATCGATCTCTGTTGAGATGCTTTCTTGTTCATTCTGCGTCAATACACCATCGTTTCCGAAATTAAACCACGTCACACTCAAGTTCTCAAGGGAATCTGCAATTTGCTCAAGACGATCAGCAATTTGATCTGGATCTTCCCCTCGATAATGTTCTATCCAGTCCATCGTGTTCCAAAATGCGCCTTCAACTGTTTGTGCGAGACCCATGAACGATTCCACAACTCCTATCATAGCATTCAAAGAGCCAAGAAAACTTGCGGAGTCAACCGAAAGCAAGTTCTGCGCTATACCTATGACATGATTCAAACCTACGGAAAATTGTTGTTGGGTTAAATTTGTAAGCTGAAAATTCCTCATGATGGGGGCGTATTTTCTTAATGTTTCTGCGGCGGAAATGCATAGCATATGTCTGTCTATCCACAAGTTAGATGACTCCATCCCGATCTCCATCGCTACGAAATCAAGTTCGTATGTATTCGCAGTTGCGGCCTTTACGCCAACTGTAAGTGTGGCGTAGGCTCCATGTTGCTCTATGTAGGTATCAGGATTTCCAAAGGTTTTTGGCATATGTTTCCTCGTTGCTCTCAACGAAACGATCCTCGTAGTCGCCAATATATATATACGGCTTGGTATCTATTCCTAGTGGGCCAGTGGCCTTTCCTCGGATAGAAATCTTTAGGCTGGTGTAATTTGCCGCAGTGTTAGGAGGAATTATGAAGGTGTATTGCACGGTTGGGTTACCGAGGAGGGGATACTGATTAAGTTTAATCCCACCTTCATAAGTGCCTTCAAGAGTGAAATCGTATCCATCTTCATCGGAAAAGGCCGCCCCGTCAATCTGAGTGGTGAAAGTGTATTCCTTAGAAAAAACCTCGCCGATAGGTATCAGAAAAAGGAAACCGCCACAAAGAAGGAATATGCGAAGGATATTGAAGACAGTGTCCATAGACCATCGTATTCTCCTCTGCCTAATTTCGCTGTATGGATGCATTTCCAATTCTCCTTCAATTCCCCCTTGTCAGCAAGGACGCACTTTGTTAGCCCGAC
>QENJ01000154.1 GCA_013374505.1 Candidatus Methanophagaceae archaeon | reverse complement strand
TAGATTAGTCTCCTCACTCAAGTCAGAATCCCAATTGATCTTCGCTATATTACCCATCATTGCAATATCCACAAGATTGCCAAAAACGTGCAATGCGTGGATTCTCAAGTGATTCCGCTTCTTCCTCTCCTTCTTTCTGTCAGTCCCAAAAAGCCAGATCGCTCTCGCAGCAGTGATCATCGAGATGATAAAAACGTCATCTATCTCCTCGCCATCCAAATTGGCGAAGAATAGGCCGAAAAGGTCTGGTGCAAGCGTTCTGGGAAACAATGATGCGTACAGGTTTAACGCATTCACATATACTCTCTCGCTTTCGCTGACCAGAGATTCCATATATTCATCAGAAGGCGCATCCAGGTTATTCAGTCTATTCAGACCAAGTTGAACGTGGCATCTCGGGCAAACATCAATGCTAAAATATTCAAAAGCTCTATCTGCGTGGTCATCACAGAAGATGTAGTTCTCCACCTTATTATATCCTCCGGTCGTTTAAAGTCGTCGAATACATCTAAACCTAAAATCACGTTTTAGAAAAGCAAATTATATTCTACCTTCATTCCTCCAACCGCCTTGCCACCTCATCCAGGAACTCTTCCGTGTTCACTACCTCCTTCGCAGCCGGTTCCGCCAGTTTCGCTAAGTCGCCAGTCATTATACCAGCTTCGATAGTCTTTAAAGCAGCGGCATCCAGCTTATCTGCAAATACGCCAAGCTCCGGCGTGTTGTCAATCTCGCCACGCTTCCGGAGCGCACCACTCCATGCAAATATGAGCGCGACCGAATTAGTAGAAGTCTTCTCACCCTTGAGATGCTTGTAATAGTGTTTCTGCACCGTACCATGAGCCGCTTCATACTCAAAGTAACCGTGTGGCGACACTAATACCGAAGTCATCATAGCTAAACTACCAAATGCAGCCGCAAGCATATCTGACATCACGTCGCCATCGTAGTTCTTCAACGCCCAGAGCAGTCCACCTTCAGACCGCATTATCCTTGCTACTGCGTCATCTATGAGCGTATAGAAATAGGTAATCCCCGCAGCCTCAAACTTATCCTTGTACTTCGTTTCATAAACCTTCTCGAATATGTCCTTGAAGTTATTGTCGTACGTCTTGGATATAGTGTCCTTCGTAGCAAACCATAAATCCACCTTCTGGTCAAGCGCATAAGCGAAACAAGCGTCAGCAAAGCTATTTATTGAAGCGTCAAGGTTATGTATGCCTTGTATCACTCCCGGTCCTTTGAACTCATGTATCGTCTGCCTAACGTCCTCACCATTCTCATTCGTGACTACTAACTCCGCCTTACCTGTACTATCAATCCGGTACTCGACATTCTTGTAAACATCACCGTAGGCGTGCCTACCCAGTATTATCGGTTTTTGCCAGTTCTTTACCGCTGGTTGTATGTTCGTAACCATTATCGGCGCCCTGAAAATAGTACCATCTAATAAAGCTCGGATTGTACCATTTGGGCTCTTCCACTGCTGTTTCAGGTTGTACTCCTCAACCCGTGCCGCGTTTGGTGTTATTGTAGCGCACTTAACTCCCACTTTATATTTCTTTATCGCCTCAGCCGCATCTACGGTTATCTGGTCATCGGTCTCATCCCGCTTCTCAAGTGCAAGGTCGTAGTACTCGGTTTTCAGGTCTATATAAGGTAGCAGAAGCTTTTCCTTTACCATACCCCACATTACCCTTGTCATCTCGTCTCCGTCCATCTCCACCAACGGAGTCTTCATCTGTATCTTATCTGTCATCTTTTTGTTTACCTCTTCTTTTTTGTTTCTGCATATTCCAAAGCCTCTGTCTCGCTGGGCAGCATATATAGGACATCATCCCAGGGATGCCGGTATAATCGCGAATGCAGACGTTTCTGGTCCAGGTAGTGCCCGATCATACCGATTGTCCTGCCTAATACAAAAATACCATTGAGAGTGCCGATATTTATAATCTCGTCTACCTCGTCCTCTGTATATATCCCCGTAGAGTGCAGAATATCCACGAACAGGATACCGACACACCCATCCACATTAAATATGAGATTGTTCTTCTTGGCTGTTGTTATCCTCTCCACCTCAAGAGCAAAATCCAGCAGCTTATGCTTTGGTAGATTGGCGAAAGCCCATTCTTCTAGTAGATTCACACGCATATCCGGGTTATGCACGCTCTTTATCCTGTGCCCGATTCCCGGTATATTTATGTTCTTGGCTTTCATCTCGTCCACAAACTGTCTCGGTGTGAGTCCTCTATCCAGAGCATCCTTGAAGTACTTAGCAGAATCATCTATTGCACCGCCAAATCTCGGTCCTATTGTCAATACACCCGCTGCTACTGATGCCGTTAAGTCCTTGCCCGCCATGGAGGTCACAATAGCATTGTGTGCACCACTTACACAGGGACCGTGATCTGCTGTTATCCTGAGTGCGAGTTCTAAGAACTCTGTAACGTACTTTGGCAAACGTTTCTTAAACCACAGCAATGATATAACATCTCCTACGCTGTAGCCCTCTCGGATAACGTCACTTATTGGTATGCCCGCATACATAAGTTCATCACCCCTATCGTCTGAGATTGTGCTAATAATATTGGATGACTTTCGCATGGTCCCCGGGTCATAATCCACAGGTACTTCTCGCGGCGCCTCCTCATCCTTTTCTGCTATGATCCCATTCGCCTTCAGGTCCTCGTATACCTCTCGTATAAGTTCATCGAGATCATCGTATGAGCCCGGAACGTATGCGCCTGCATCTCTGAGTGCCGCATTCTTTGCATCCGCGGTCTCTGTTTCACCCCGTGCCATTGCTCCGGCATGTCCGAACTGCACCTCGCTGGGA
>QENJ01000153.1 GCA_013374505.1 Candidatus Methanophagaceae archaeon | reverse complement strand
CACTCAGCAGGTCCACTTATTGGTGAGAGGTCTATTGTGACAATATCAACAGCGCTATCATCAGTCACATTCACACTCAAGAAGGAAGAAGAAGTTCCATCGTTAGGTATTGTAGGGGGATTTGCAGACGGAGAAGTAACCAGTGGCGGGGTTGTATCATTATCGGTACTGTCGCCACCGCCACCGCTGGCAGAGCTATCCAACCTGATAGCAGATATACAATCGTTATCTATTTTCCCATCGGTATTTGTGAAATCTGTGCATGTGATAACACCACCTGTTGTCGGGAGCAAATCAAAATGTATAATCTGCGGATAAGAACCTGTTCTGACGGTATAATTGTATTTATGATCTGTCAACAGTGTGACATAAGGAACTCCAGTTACATTATGAACTGTTATGTTACGCCAGTCCCCCCTGTAGCCGTTCCAAGTACCACTTGCTATTAGTACACCGTTTTCATATATCTCGATAGACTCCGCATGCCCGCCGGTTCCGGGAGATGGATAAGTGTAAAGCGTACTCACAGTTATTGTTTGGCTTGGTGTGATTGTTCCATTGTGCGTGCCTGGTATGGTGGGGTAGGAGCCTAGACCTGTGTCGAAGCCTTCGGTTGGACCACTTGCGCTTACACCAACAATACCAAAAGCAAGCACTGCAAATACAGAGGTTATCACCATTGCTGCCGTGAAGATCGCTACAACAACACTAATTTTTGTTTTCTTCATCTCATACATGTATCACATACCTATCTTCGGTCACTTGCTATTACTAGATACACCTTTATAAAGATGTGGCCTATACAGACATCGAGAAGGCAATTCTTGATAAAATAAATCCAGCTAATTTTGTGGATTGAAGATTAGAATGTTTTATTAATATAAGATAGAAATAACAATTGATAAAATATGCAAGTACCCATCCGTCTTTCGTTAAAGGAACTAGAAGAATACAAACCCGGTAAGTTGGTAAAAGGCTCGATAAAGCTGAGTTCAAACGAGAATCCGCTGGGTCCGAGTCCAAAAGTGCTAACAGAAATATTAGATAGCATAGAAGACGGGGAATTGCCCTTGAGCGTGTATCCCTGGGAAAGAACAGAGGAACTGCTTAGAGAAAGACTCGCTGTATATACTGGTATGGGAAAAGAGAACATTGTCATAGGTGCCGGCGTAGATGGTGTCCTTGACACACTAGTCAAGATTTTCATTGCAGACGGTGATGAAGCGATAATACCTGTACCAACTTTCTCGCTGTACGAGTCGCTAGTAAAAATAGCAGGCGGTAAGCCGACGTATTTAACGCGAGAAAGCGACTTTAGCATTTCGGTCAGGGATTTAATTTCGGCTGCGGGAGAAAAAACGCGATTAATCTTTATTGCATCACCTAATAACCCCACAGGGAATTGCATCTCAGCGGATGCAGTACGAGAAATAGCACAATCAGTTCCTGAGGCAATGGTCATCCTGGACGAGGCGTATGTGGAATTTGCGGACTCTTCACTGCTGAAAGAGGTAAAAGATCAAGATAATGTGCTTGTATTGAGAACGTTCTCAAAGGCGTTTGGGCTCGCAGGGCTCCGGGTGGGTTATGCCGTAGTCCCGCAATGGCTTGCAAGCATGTATAAAAAAGTTTCGATGCCGTTTACCGTTAATAGCATCGCGTTAATAGCTGCGATGGCGGCATTGGACGACAAAGAACATTTGCGTAGAAGCGTAGAGCTGGTGAAGCACGGCAGGAAGTACCTAACGGAAAACCTGCAGCTCAAAGTATATCCATCGCAAGCTAATTTCGTACTCGTGGATGTTGCACCCGCGAACTCGTATGAGGTGTACGAAGCGCTGCTGAAGGACGGGCTAGTAGTGCGAGATTGTGCTTCGTTCCGAGGTGCCGGGAACTCGCTCATCCGGATTAGTGTAGGCACTCAGCAGCAAAATGAGCAGGTGGTTGACGCTTTTAAGGCATTTTAAAGCTGTAATTTTTAGCTGTGGCACCACACAAAATATCATTTATATTCTTCTTTAATCAATTGCATACACATGTCCACAAGCACAAACAACCACGCATCAAAATTCATCTCGCATCCTCTTTTGAAAGAAGGCGTGATAGAGCGCAGGATGTATCAAGTAGCCATAGCAGAAGAGTCAGTGAAGGATTCTTTAATGGTTGTTTTACCTACGGGCATGGGCAAGACGTCAGTAGCAGTTCTGGTAATGCTAGAACGCTTGGCAAAAGGCAAGATACTTTTTCTGGCGCCTACAAGACCGCTGGTTGAGCAGCATTCGACGTTTTTAAAAGAAGTGCTGAATCTCGATGCTTCACTCATACAAACATTCACCGGCATGATACAGGCAGAAAAACGAGTGCTGCTGTGGGAAGATGCAAAAATTATCGTCTCCACACCACAAATAATAGAAAACGATTTGTTGAGCGGAAGAATCAGGCTCAGCGAAGTTGCACTACTGATATTCGATGAATGCCACCGTGCAGTGGGTAACTACTCGTATGTTTACATAGCCGAGAAGTATGCGGAACACGCGAGTGAGCCACTGGTATTGGGCATGACAGCATCTCCGGGTAGTGACAAGGACAAGATAAAGGAGATTTGCGTATCTATGGGTGTAACGCGAGTAGAAAGCCGTACGGAGTACGATTC
>QENJ01000351.1 GCA_013374505.1 Candidatus Methanophagaceae archaeon | reverse complement strand
GACATCATCATTATGAATGGATTATGAACTATATAAAGTTTCCGAAAATCAGAGGCTGTCACATTACGTGGTGTTCGAGTACCGGATCGAACTTCGCGGTCCAATACTCCATCTTCCTGGCAAGATATGCCAATATCCCAAGACATGTCCTGTATTTGTGCTTTATCTCCCCGGGATCGGTCGGTCTATAGTAATTTTCACAGTGATTGCTTGTTCGTGCGATAGAACCATCTCGCATAAACGAAATCAGCCTATCAAAGTCCAGAATGATCTTTTCCATGACGCACTTCTGTAAAACGGATGGAATTACATCAAAATCATCTAACAACATCTCAAACATTTCTCTCGCGATCTCTTTGTCGTAGACTCGAAATACGTTTTTAATATCGGTGAAATACATGCACAATCTGATTTTTTTGGATCCACTACTGAATCTAAAGGAGTTATGAACTTCTTACCCGCACTTTTTACACAGATACCTTCTTAAATATATTTTTGTGGCCCAACCTCACCCAATATTGGATTCCGCTCGTAATACTCTTGTTTTATTACATGATTCGATCCACAGGACTGGCAAACCGGTCTTACGAGATCGAAATGGTTTCTTGGAAGGAGTGCAAGTCTCTTATTTATGTTGTGTTGCCGTGTTCTCTCCGTAAACCTATCTGTTATGATTTTATCTGGTTCTGGATCGCCTTTTGAAAAATCGGAAAGTTTAAGTTGTATGTGACTGATGCATCCTTTGAGGACAGATAAGACTTTATTTGTCATTATAAAGTATCTGTCCTCATTATACTTATGTTTTTCGTTTTTTTCTATTTTTGATGCGGTCCTCCAAAAGTGTGGTATAAAGCGTATTGTACCAGGTTTTGTGCATTTTTCCCTTTTTCTTCAGCCACACAACCACGGGTACAGTATCAGTCCTCTCGTAACCCTTCTGCCCTGATCTATACGTCTCCACCACATCCCAACCTTGCCCTACTACCCCTGGTAACACGATGGCGCCCACAGATGCCCTGGACACCATCCCTTAAGCTGTGGGAATATAGCCCTCAATGACTTCTATTCTTTCCATTTATCCCCTTCGCTATCCCGCTAACCGAATACTTCGGAGGCTACATAATAAAAAGATGAACATGACCTTTATTCACACCAAAACTACAAGATAGAAGAAGGTCGCGGCGAAAACGGGATGCGATACAAGAGGCAAAAAAATATGTGTGTGAAGGATAATCGCATATGAGATGCAAGATACTTATTCTCAGAACGCTAAGAAGACTACCTACTAAACGTTTTCAAAGATTAAGTGTTGTTACATCTCATCCGGCGCTTCTATGCCCAGCACGTCCAGCACGTCACGTAAAACCGCTCTTGTACAATCAACAAGATGCAAACGCTCTTTCATTAGGCTTTCTTCTACATTCAATACCGGACAAAACTTATAAAATACATTAAACAGATCTGCAAGTTCTCTCGCATATTTAGCCACCAGATGCAGCTTCAATTCCACAGATGCCGCCTCTACAAGATACTCGAACTTAGCCAACTTCTTTATCAGCTCCTTCTCGCTTTCTTCTCGCAGTAGAGCTGTGTCGTAGTTATATCCCTGCGTCAAGGAACTCCGGTCCTCCGCAGCCCGTAATATGCTACAAGCACGTGCATGTGAATATTGCACGAACGGCGCGCCCTTCTTCTCTATGTCCAGAGCATCTTCAAATACAAACACTATATGCTTCTCAGGCGAGACTTTTACCATATCGTATCGCAATGCGCCTATACCCACTTTCTTCGCTATCTCACGCTTCTTGTCTTCGTCCAGATCTTTCCGTCTCTTATCCACTTCTTCATACGCACGTGCCTCGATTTTTGCCATTAGCTCATCTGCTGAGATATATCTGCCGGCACGCGTGGATAACGAACCGGTCGGTAAAGATACGAACGCAAAAATAACGAATTCCGGCGCTCTTACACCCATCAATGCCAGCGCTTTTGTTAATTGCTGCGATACTAACTCGTGGTCTTTACCGAATACATCTATCATCCGGTCACAGCTATTGCTCTTCCAGCGGTGATATGCAAGGTCTCTTGTGGTGTACAGTAATGTACCATCGGTCCTGCGAAGTACCAGCTCCTTCTCGATTCCATCCAGTTGCAGTAAAAGCGCAGAACCTTCTCGTTTTATGTTGCCCTCACTAGTCAGCTCTTCTACTACCTCTGCAACCGAGCCATCTCGCACAAAAACGCTCTCATATACGAACCTGTCATGTTGAATATTCAACAGTTTCAGAGATTCTTGTATGCCCGAAAGGCTCATACTCACCAGTGTTTCATATTTCTGTACTACCAACTCATCGCCCGATTCGTAAAGCCCCATTATCGCTTTTAGTTCGCTTTGATACTCCTCGTGCTCCTCGAGCAGCCGGTTCGCAGCAATATAAACATCCACGATCGCATGGTCCGCTTTTTTAGTTGTTGCAACAGGCATTCGCTCGGCACCCCAGACCACGACCGCTATCTGCCGCCCCATGTCATTCACGTAATATTGCGTTTCCACGTCATAGCCCGCACGCTTCAGTACACGCGCTAAACCGTCACCAATAATGGCATTCCTGAGATGTCCTATGTGAAGCGGTCCGTCTGGATTCGCAGATGTGTGCTCAATTACTATCCTGCCTTTCTTTTTCGAGTCCGTCTGCACAGAACCAGCGTCTATACGCTGCAACGATTCATGCAAGTATAACTCGTTCACATAGAAGTTTATGTATGGACCGGCGGTGACGGCATCAGATATTAACGTGTCTTCAGTTGGTAGCGCGATATGCTTTACAATATCCTCGGCTATGCTTT
>QENJ01000152.1 GCA_013374505.1 Candidatus Methanophagaceae archaeon | reverse complement strand
GATGTTTGTGTGGTTGTCGGATATCGAGCCGATATGATCAGATCCGCTATCGGAGACCGTTGTCATTATATATACAACGACAGATACTCGGATACGAACAGCCTCTACTCCCTGTGGCTGGCCCGAGACTGGGTCAGCGATGATTTCATTCTGATTAATAGCGATGTTCTGGCACACCCTCAAATCTTCTGGCATCTCTTTTTACGTCCGGGTAATGCGCTTGTCTATGATTCAAGATCAGGAGCGGAAGAAGAGAACATGAAGGTGACCGTGGTAAGAAATAAGCTGTTGCATATCAGCAAATCGCTTCTTGCAGAGGAATCAGAGGGTGAAAGTCTTGGCGTCCTGAAGTTCCAAAGGTCAGCCATCAAGATACTATTCCGTGAAGCCGAAGAAGCTCTCTCAATAGGAGGGGAAAATCAGTGGGCGCCGGCAGCGGTCGAAAGATTTTGTCACAAATTGCCGATAAGCTGCATAGACATTGCCGGTCTGCCATGGATTGAAATCGATTATGTTGATGATTTACTGGATGCCTATACAACAGTCTGGCCCGAGGTAGACAAATCTATTAACTCTCCGCCATACAATCATAAATTTGTACTGCCCGACTCTTTGCATTCCTCAGGATCGGTTCAGGAGGTCGGCTATGAGTTACATTGATGATTCAATTTTCCAAACCATTCAGCAGGTTCGGACTCCCGGACTACTGGAGGAAGTGATTTCAAGTGCATGGATACAAGGGTCTAAGAGGATTACTACTGTGAAAGTAAAATCACACTTGACCCATTACAAACCTTTCAGGGGTGGTAGGGTAATGCTGAAGGCCTATGTCATCTATAGAAACGGGGGGCCAATCGCAGAAAGAAATTGATTTATTTCTCCAGATTTACTCTGACATTGAAGCCGCTCGGGCCAGAGTCGAAAAAGAGCGCTTTCGCCGCCATGAATGGCCGCCACTTTTCATTCCAAAATGGCGGGCCGTACTTTGGACATTGCCCAATGTTCCCAGATTGCGAAAGCTTAAGGAACTGATGGATCCTGATAATTTTCGCCGTCTCCTCTTACCGGAAACAGAGACCGAGCCGGGAGTGTTTCGTGATTCCCCTCTCAAACTATTCCGCTTTGTGCCACGAAAGCGGGCAATCCTTACCTGGGAGCATCCACAAACTCACCGCCGTTACTTTGTCAAGTTGTTTAACAAGACTGATACGCTACGAGTTTCAAATAACTACCGGCATATCATACAAATTTCAAAGCAAGGCAAACTTGATTTTATTGTCCCCGAATTAATCTCCTATAATCCGTCGTGTCGAGCACTTTTAATGACGGAGATTCCGGGCAAAACTTTCACGGAAAAGATGCGAAAGGCTATTCCCGGATCCTTCGACAGGGTTGGACGAATCCTGGGGCAACTGCACAAATGCCAGGCCAAACCCGAGATGTTGCGAAGTCCGGAAGAGGAAATTGACGCCATATGCGCTCATATGGGCGAAGTTAAGCTGGCCCTGCCTCAACTGGAAGTACAACTCAATGCAGTTACAGCAATTCTTGCAGATGCATATCAGCATCTCCCTATCCCAAAAAGAATGCCTATCCACGGTAATCTCTTCGGTGATCAGATCCTCTATGGACAAAAAAATATTGGAATCGTTGATTGGGATGCTTTTTGCTGCGGAGATCCACTCTATGACGTCGGCCGGTTAATTGCCCATCTCCTCTTTCTTGGCGGCACTGAAGGATTGGCTTCTTCAGGGGTAAATAGTTGTACTGAAGCGTTCCTTCAAGGTTACCAGGACGAAGTCGGAGAACCAGTTAATCGACAATGGCTTAGCTGGCACGTGACTGCGCAGCTTCTCATGCGCGGCAAAATCTCATCGTTAAGAAAGTTGCCGGAAGACTGGATCGGGCAGTTGACCTTCGTAGTGAAAGAAGCTGAACGGTTGGTGCATGGCCGCAGCCGGTACATGAACCTGCCTGCCCTTAATACCCAAAGTGAGCGATTAGCGGTTAGCTATTAGTTTAATGATTACAGGATGTTTTGCTATTACAAAATTAGGTATTAGCTGTTAGCTGTTAATTTGCTGCTGTTTTCCAAGTAAGTCACTATACATTACACGGCTATAAACTGCGGTTTTTGAAACGGCCAGGATGATAAAAAATAAAATCAAACCACGGAGATCACAGAGCACACAGAGAATTAGATAACAAAAAAAACTTTCCCCTCTGTGGTCTCCGTGAGCTCTGTGGTGAATGGTTTGCTGAATTCTGTGCATTATTTTTTACCACAAGGACACGAAGATTAGAATTAATGCTTTGATAATTTCTGTGTGTTCTTCGTGCTTCGTGGTGAAAAAACATAATAAAAAAGCTCTAATTATGACCGTTCACAGTATAACACCTAATATAGATTTTCAGATAAATAGTTTCACACCGTTTATTCCCCTCTCCCAAAGGGGAGAGGGTCAGGGTGAGGGGAAATATCAAGAAAATGTGAAATTATTTATCTGAAAATCTATAGCTAATAGCCGTTCATCACGGATTACCACACTAATCCGTGATGAACCATTTTTCAAAGCTAAACGCTAATGGCTAATAGCTAAACGCTCAACTTAACTAATAAACAGGAGATTACAACATGAATGAATCCAAAAAAATTACC
>QENJ01000151.1 GCA_013374505.1 Candidatus Methanophagaceae archaeon | reverse complement strand
CCGCCTGATTTATTTCCGCTTTGCCACGTTGTGGTGTATCATACTTCTTTGCATATACCCTGAAATTAGCTGGCTTTTTTACTGTAGCTGTGTCACCTTGTTCTATGCTATATACCCTGAAATTAGATGGCACTTCTACTTTCGCTTTGTTACCTTGTTGTTCTATGTAGCATTTTGATTTACTCCTCTTCCCGTCCCATTCGTTATATACTTTGGGAGCATATCTCGATGTTTTCGGGGTTTTTTCAAAATTCTCTATGGGAACCAATGTTACGTCGTCCCCAAGATATATTTCGAACTCTGTATAAGTTTCAGTTGTGTTGTATGTATAAAGAGTTATATTAGCCCCTGCCTCAGTTTTATTGTACCCGTTTAAGGATTCAATCCAGTACCTGCCCTTGTCACAATGTACAAAGCCACTTACCCCGTCTGGTGTAATCGTGAACCTAACACTGCTATCCGGTTCACCAACTACCTTACCTTTGTATGTAGCAGGTTCTGGTAGTTCTATCTCATGAACTCCATCCTCATCTGTGATGAAGGCTTTGTCTGCCGCGGGAGTTTATCAACCTCCGTGGTCTCAAACACAACGGTATTAAATGCAGGGCTATAACGCGTATGCCCACCTTCTCTGGTGGGAGGGGGGAGCACCTCCCACCAACGAATTTACCTATACGCAAATATAGTGCCTGTGTTTCATCATACAACACGGCACAACCTTATCCGTTTCAATTAACGCCCAGGTCGGGATTTGAACCCGAGTCCGAGCCTCGACAGGGCTCAATGATAGGCCGCTACACCACCCGGGCTTCTATGTACTATCTTATACATCCTGTAATAGATACATCATGTAATAGATACATCATATAAAAGGTACATTTTATATGATATGTTTAAATGTAAATTCGTTCAAATAAAAGTAGGAAAACAAATGGAGAAATAGAAATGGCAACGAGAGGAAAGAAGGCAGCGGAAAAGGTAACAGTCCTGATGGACAAGTCGGATGTGATAAGGAACATAGGTATCATCGCCCATATAGACCACGGGAAGACCACCTTGACTGATAATCTCCTTGCGGGTGCAGGGATAATATCGAAAGAATTAGCGGGCGAGCAATTATTCACGGATTCTTATTATCTGGAGCAAGAGAGAGGGATAACAATATTCGCAGCAACTGTGTCTATGGTTTATTCTTACCAAGGTGAAGACCACCTCATAAACCTTATTGATACCCCTGGCCATGTAGATTTTGGCGGGGATGTGACGAGGGCGTTAAGAGCCGTTGATGGTGCCGTGGTGGTCGTGGATGCCGTAGAAGGCGCGATGCCACAGACCGAGACCGTACTGCGACAGGCGATGAAGGAGAACGTGAAACCCGTTCTTTTCATTAACAAGGTTGACCGGATGATAAACGAGCTGAAAGTAGATGCGCAACAGATGCAAGCCCAGCTCGGGAAGATAATAGACAAGATAAACAAGCTGATACTGGGTATGAAGAAGGATAAATACGAGGAATGGAAGCTGGATGCCGCAAAAGGCAATGTCGCTTTCGGTTCCGCACTGTATAACTGGTCTATAAGTGTTCCGTCTATGCAGAAGACAAAGGTTAGCTTCAATGATGTATACGATTACTGTAAAGCGGGAAACATGAAAGAGCTGGCGTTGAAGTGCCCGGGTTATGAAGCCGTTCTTGATATGGTTACTGAACATCTTCCCAGCCCATTAGAAGCGCAGAAGCAACGAGTGCCGGTAATATGGCTTGGTGACGAAACGAGCGAGATTGGGCAGAGCATGGCGAAATGTGATAAAGATGGAGACGTAGCTTTTATGGTTACCAGTATCACGGTGGACCCGCATGCGGGAGAAGTAGCCACCGGGCGACTATTTAGTGGTACTGTGGAAAAGGGCAAGGAATTGATCGTTTCCGGCTTGTACAAAAAGAACCGGATTCAGCAGGCAAGTATATACATGGGTCAGGAGCGTGTAGAAGTAGAAAAGATACCAGCGGGAAACATCGCGGCGCTCGTGGGTTTGAAAGATGCCATAGTCGGTTCTACGCTTTCTACTGTGGATATGGTACCTTTTGAAAGTATGAAACATTACAGTGAGCCGGTTGTTACCGTTGCGGTGGAAGCGAAGAGCACGAAGGATTTACCGCGGCTGGTAGAAATGCTACGGAAGTTGGGTAAAGAAGACCCAATGATACGGATCGAGATAAACGAGGAGACGGGAGAACACCTGATTTCGGGGATGGGTGAATTGCATCTTGAGATAATAATAAACCGGATAGATCATGATGAAAACATCCCTATAATCACTTCGCCACCCATTGTCGTCTTCCGTGAGACGGTGGAAGCGAAAGCGGGACCGGTAGAAGGTAAATCGCCAAACCGGCATAACAAGTTCTATATTGTGGTTGAACCCTTAGGTATGGACGTAGTGAAGAAGATAAAAACAGAGGGGATAGTCGTAGGCAAAAACAAGGTTTTGATGCGAGACCAACTGATTGAAGCGGGCATGGAGAAGATAGAGGCACGAAATGTCGTGGACATCATCGAGGGTAACTTGTTAATAGATATGACCAAAGGGGTGCAGTATCTGCGGGAGACGATGGAGTTGGTCCAGGAAAGCTTCAAAGAAGTGATGGCGAAAGGGCCGTTAG
>QENJ01000150.1 GCA_013374505.1 Candidatus Methanophagaceae archaeon | reverse complement strand
GCGAGGTCGGTAAACGTCAAAATAGACCCCGCCAGTCCTTTTACGGAGGCATATTCGGGTTCTACTTCAGACTTCACCGACGTGATTCCGGCACGTTCAAGCCACAGCTTTGTATTCGCGCTGGATATAGAAGACGGTGCGAAAGAAGGGACTTATACCATTCCGCTCACTATTGACTACATCGGTGAGGAAGACAAAAAAAAAATCGCTTGAGAAGAGAATCAGCTTGAAGATCGCTTCGCAGGCTGATTTTCGGGTCGGAGCGGCGACAACTAATCCGGCCGCAATTACTCCTGGTACAGAATTCAGAATTAATATCCCTGTCAAGAATACAGGCAACAAGGATGCGGAATCAGTAAAAGCCATATTAAAGACCAAGTCGTATTTCACAGGGACAAAAACAGATTATCTCGGCGATATAGAACAGGGCTCGGAAAAGATAGCCACCTTTGAGCTTGAAGCGGACCGTGACACAATCGCGGATAACTACGAGACCGATATAAAGATCATGTGGTTAGATGGAGATGAACGATTGGAGACAACCAAATCCTTCGGGTTGGTTGTGGTTTCAGGAGAAGGCTCGAATACAGGAATCGTGACTATTGCAGCCCTGGTTCTTCACCGTGAGCGTGACTTCTTTTATGTCACCGGGCGCAAGGTCGGCTGGTGTGACCTTTGTGATCACGATCTTGGCATCTGCGGCTGCGTTTGCTGGTGCGACCCCCACCGCCATGACAAGGGTAAGGACTGCTAGCAAAAGTATGATCTGTTTCATGATGCTATCCTACTAGAATTTGTGTGCATATATACTTAACTCTTGCTTTTTGATTGCTTTGTTACAAAAACCCACTGATTTTTGTGTATCTACGAAACATTTAAATACACCTGGATTTACATTTTAGTAAAAAGTAAAAAAGGTAACGAAAAGATGAGCGAAGTTGTGATGCAAGAAGTGTTGGATTCATTAGCGAAAATCGGGAAGCAATGGGACTTAGGGGAATCCGTCGGACGTGTCTGGGGCTTCTTACTCTTTAAGTCCTGCCCCGTAACGCAGCGTGAGATAGAAGAAGGTACGGGCTACAGCAGGGGTTTGGTCAGCCGAAGTCTGAAGAGATTGGAACTAGGACCCATGATAGAAGTAAAGAGGGACGGACGAGAAATGCGCTATTCTGCTAATACCTCGTTAGCAGATGGTTTTGGTGAGCTAATGAAACATTTTCTTACCGATAAGATCAAGCCGATGATAGAACTTCTGTCCGATAATTTAGATACAATCGGGGATGAAAAAGTGAGACAGACGTTTCTTGCGCTCATAAACGAATACAAGAAATTGAACCTTGCAGTTCTTCTCTTTTCCAAATTGATAGACGACATAAATATGAGGACCGGAGTGGTAGATGACGTAGAAGAGCTGGCAACGAGAATATCTATAAAAATAGAGGGCAATATGGAGGCGGTGATAAGAAATGGATAATAAAGTAATATTAAAATCGCTTTGCGTCTTTGGCATAGCGTTTTTTATGGTATTTTCGCTTATGCTTTCGTTTATACCACAGGCAGATGCGGGTTTCGCTTCTGTCACGATAACGGACGTAAGACAGACAGAGTTGCATCCCGGCGACACAAAAGAAGTGACGGTAACGGTGAAGAACAACGGCGGGCGGGATGCAAAGGATATTAGGCTGGCGTTTCAAGGTACAGATAAAATATCGGTCATAGGACCCACGGTGGCACAGCTAAATACGCTGAATTCATGGCACTCAAAGGACGTGGTAATTACCGTGTACGTGAAAGAGGAAGCGCAAAATGGTATTTATTCCCTTCCCGTAGCATGTTCGTGGCGAGACTTATATCTTGACCCCGCAAAGGGTCACGTAATTACTAACAAAACAAAAGAGCAATTAGGCATTTCTTTCAACGTGATAGGAGCAGAAGTGCTAAACATTGGCGATATTACCACCGATCCCTCGGACATAAAACCAGGAGACGAGAATGTGGAGTTGACTGTGGATATAGAGAACAGTGGTGAAGCAGCCGCGAAGGATGTAGAAGCTAAATTGCTTTCTAATGAAGACTTCAAACCTTCGTGGTCAGGAACAGACCGTTCGTACATCGGCAGGTTGAATTCAGGCGACTCGAAAGAGGCTACATTCCACGTTGACGTTTCTGACGAAATAGAATCGAATACATATAGTATACCTCTGCGGATACGCTATAAAGACACGAGTGGCAAGGAATACGAGACGATGCGTTCGGTGGAGATACTGGTGGAACCGAAACCAGAATTTGAAATCGTTTCTCACTATACCGTACCTGAGACGCTAAACGCAGGCGATAATGCTGTTAAGCTGCACGTGAAGGTAAAGAATGTGGGTTCGGAGAATGCGGAATCTGTGAGTGTGCGGATTACAGATGAGGCGGATGTGCCCTTCGACTACGATGTAAAGAGCGATTACGTGGGCAATTTGAAGGTGGGTGATGCACGTGAAGCGGTATTGGAGTTCGATGTGAAAAAGAAAGCGGAACCGAAGGAATATCCGCAGGGTATAGAAATTAGATGCACGGGGGATCGAGACTTAGGCGATGACACGGTATATGTATTTGATGAGCAAATCCTGTTGGCAGTATCGTCTGGTAGTTCTTCGAGCGGGTTTTCTGTCCCGGGATTTGGTGTTCTATTTGCCTTAATCGCACTTGTTTTCGCATTCGTGATGAGAAGAAAGGGACTGTGAAATCCTATGTCAAAACACTTTTCCCTTTCTGTTCAGAAAAAAAAACGCTGCTAAACGAAAAACAATACGATGGTGCTAAAAGGAAAAATTAGCCTGGATAAGGCTTTAACGAAATTGGCTTCGTTTCAATG
>QENJ01000350.1 GCA_013374505.1 Candidatus Methanophagaceae archaeon | reverse complement strand
TCCGGGGTGTGTTTGAAGACCGGCTCAAATCGGTATTGAAAGAGCTAAACGAGGCTGCAGGTCAGATAATACTATTTATTGATGAATTACATACGGTTGTCGGTGCGGGTGCAGCCGAGGGTGCGATGGACGCCTCAAACCTGCTAAAACCGTCGCTTGCACGTGGCGAACTCAGATGCGTGGGTGCAACCACGACAGACGAATATCGTAAGTACATCGAGAAGGATGCCGCACTGGAACGTAGATTCCAGCCGATTTTAGTACGTGAACCAACGGTAGAGGACACAGTTTCTATCTTGCGTGGGTTAAAGGAGCGGTACGAATTGCATCACGGAGTAATAATCCATGATTCCGCGTTGATAGCTGCGGCAGAACTCGCCGACCGATACATTACCGACCGGTTCTTGCCGGATAAAGCAATTGACGTGATAGATGAAGCGGCAGCCAAGTTGAGAACGGAAATAGACAGTATGCCTACGGAAATAGACGAGGTTGACCGGAAGGTAATGCAACTGGAGATCGAGGAGCAGGCATTGAAACGAGAAAAGGACAAAGCCTCGAAGGAGCGGCTGGCAAAGCTGCGTGAGGAACTGGCAACACTAAAGGAGAAAAGTAACCAGTTCAAAGCGAGATGGCAGAACGAAAAAGAGCTAATACAGCGGATAAGAGAAATAAAAGCGAAGATAGACGAAGCGAAGCTAGAAGAAGAGCAGGCAGAACGCAGTGGCGATTTGGAGCGTGTAGCGAAGATACGGTATAGCACGCTTGTCGAACTGCAAAACGAATTGGCAGCGCAGAAAGAACGGCTGCAAGAGATACAAAAAGACCAGCAGATGCTAAAAGAAGAGGTAGATGAAGAAGACGTTGCAGAAGTAATCGCGAAATGGTCCGGGGTACCGGTCTCGAAGATGCTGGAAGGCGAGACGGAAAAACTTGTTCACATGGAAGAGCGATTGAAAGAGCGAGTTGTCGGGCAGGATGAAGCGATTACGTTGATTGCGAATGCGATTCGAAGAGCAAGGGCGGGGCTCAGCGACCCGAACCGACCCATTGGCTCGTTCCTATTCCTGGGTCCCACGGGTGTCGGTAAGACCGAACTTGTAAAGACACTTGCGGAATTCCTGTTCGATGACGAACGTGCAATGGTACGGATGGATATGTCGGAATTCATGGAGCGGCACTCGATTGCAAGGCTCATCGGTGCGCCACCGGGTTATGTGGGCTATGACGAGGGTGGATTCTTAACCGAAGCGGTTAGACGAAGATCATACAGCGTAGTCCTGTTTGACGAAATCGAGAAGGCGCACGGCGATGTCTTTAACCTGCTGCTTCAGATATTAGACGATGGGCGGCTTACTGATGGTCATGGCAGAACTGTGAACTTCAAGAATACTGTTATTATTATGACTTCCAATGTTGCGAGTCATCTGATGGAACAGGAACTGAGCCGGGACGAGTTGAGTGATAAGGTAATGGAAGCGCTGAAGCTGCAGTTCCGTCCGGAATTCCTGAATCGTATTGACGAGACTATCATATTCAATCCATTGGGTATGGATGCGATAAAGCTGATAGCGGAGATACAAATGCGGTATCTGCATGATAGACTTGCCGAACGTAAAATATCTATTTCTGTTAGCGATAGCGTAAAGGAGTTGATAGCAAGTAAAGGCTACGATCCGGTATTCGGGGCGAGGCCGATAAAACGAACGATTCAACGGCTGATTGAAGACCCGTTGTCACGGCTGATCTTGAGTGGCGAGTTCGGAGTGGGTGATACGGTTAAGATGGATGTTTCGGATGGGGCGGTTGTGTTTTCACGGGGGTAGGTTCTGGTTTGTTTTCTCTGGAATTGTGATGGCACGAAGTTTTGGGGGGTCATCCTGCTTTTTGGTGGGCAACAGCAATGAACACAGAAATGAGAAACAATGCTAATACAGTAGGGCACAAAGTTTTTTATGAAACTGTTATCTACCGTATTATAATATTAAAAAGGGAGATCATGTAAAGATGAACTGGGTATTTGTAAAAATAACGGAATTTGAAGGCTGGAAAGAACCGTTGCTGTGCTCAGTATGTGGCAAGACGATAGATAAGACCTGGTATTACCCGGAAGACTTGACTGATGAAGAGGCAAAATGGATAGAAAAAATTTGGGTATGCGAACCGTTTACAGAGTTTGTGGTTTGTGAAGATTGCGTGACAGGATACGAGAAAGCGATAAAAGGGGCGGATTCTGGTAAATGGTTAAACGATAGAATCATGGATTTTAAAGAACAGTATAAAGAGGATGGAAAAAGTAAACCTTGTTGAACTGGCAAAGCATATTGTACGCTTGCAACGAGATATTTTCGCAGTGTTGTGTCCTATTTTTATTTCGCGTACTATTCATAAGGCATTTCTTATTCATAAACTTACCTCCTTTTCACACCACACAAAGAACATTCCAAGCGTGTTCTCCGAGCACATTTTCTGGATAAATGCCTCATTCGGAGTTTCAAAGTATTCCAGATCAAGTGCTCCATGGACACGGTTAATGTACCACTCTGCAAACGCATAAGCAGTATCAAACCTCCACCTATGTCTCCTGTACACCAGAAACCACCGCTCGGTTCTTACCGTTCGTTTGCGGATTATTCCGCTTCTCCTCATCGCTAAGATGAGTTTTGGGTCTTCTTTTCTTATCTTATCTAGCATAGGCCCCTGTTTCCCTATGTTACTTCACCAATTGCGGTATTCTTCTCCTGGAGACACCATATATCGCAGCAACCATCTCCGTGCTTTCACCTTTGCTTATTACTGGTTCAACTGCCCATTCAATCTTTTTGTCCGTTAGCTTCACCATAAGTTGAGGTGAAGTTGTTATACAGTATAACTTCTACTTATTTAGGACGCAGATTCAC
>QENJ01000349.1 GCA_013374505.1 Candidatus Methanophagaceae archaeon | reverse complement strand
AGATGGAACAGTGAATAAAAGATACAAAGAAGGAAGAGAGATCGAAGAACGAAAGAAGACGATTCCTGTGGATAAAATCTATTTGTTTCACAGTTGTATCGCAGATGCGCATTATCCGGGTATCACAGAGAGTATAAAGTACGTATTTGATCGGCTTGATATTGATTATATAGACGATCCACGGCATTCCACATGCACGGGTTTTGCGTATTATGGCGGTAAAATACCGTTTTCTACACTGCTCGTAGTGAATGCTCGGAATTTCGCACTGGCAGAAGAGGTGGGGTATCCGAATATAGCTCCGGTCTGTCAAACAAGTTACGGTGTACTTATGGAATCGGCGGGGATCTTGAAGAGTGAATTAGGGACGCGAGTAAATAAAGAAGTGCTGAGCAAAGTGAACCGAAAATACAACGGAGGTGCGAATATAGTTCATGTCGCTGAGATAGTGTGGGCGCAAAGAGGCAGGATACAGGAGAAGATAAAGCACGAACTTGATGGTTTGAGAGTTGCCACGCACAACGGCTGCCATTATGCAAAGATGTTCAGAAAACACGCAATACCAAATTTATTGGATGAACTTGTCTCTGTTACAGGGGCAGAGTGTATAGAATATGTGGAAAAGAATTTATGCTGTGGTCTAGGCTTTGGTCATACGATAGAACCGGAACAAAGGCATTTGACGCGGGAAATTACCTATAGAAAGCTAATGTCCGCAAAAGATGCAGGTGCTGATGTTGTTCTCGTGGCATGTCCCGGGTGTCAGATGACTTTGGACCGGAATCAGGAGCTTATTGAACGAGAAAGCGGTGAGGAGATTGGTTTGCCGATTGTGAATTATGCACAGCTTATCGCGCTGGCTATGGGTGCAGATCCGTATAAAGTTGCGGGGATACGAACACATTCGGTGGCTCTTGAATCGGTGTTAGAGCGAGTTTTTGGGTGATGTGACTTTTAATCAATCTACACGATCTGCATTAGCATTGCTCTATCCTCTTTCATTCGCTGTTACATTGTAACAGGTGATATATATGCTGTTTAATATCGAATTGGACAAAAACAGCCCGCAGGAAACTACATCGGTTTTGGGTGCATAGTATATCCGAACTTACTTCGTATGTCATCCCAATTTGGCGATATATCCGTCCGGACATGGTCGCATATACATCCCACTGGTTTCTCCATCTTCAAGCATCCGCCCCACCTCTTATCTGCAAGCTATTCAACGGGCTTTTTCCCCCTATAGCCTTACCACTCACCAGAGTATATCTCTCAGTCTTTTCGTGCCCCAATAGTTTTTGATTACTCCGCATATCATTTCTTGCCACCATACATTGCAAATATCCCATATTTGTAGAAACAATCCACATCTCTGAATCCTATATCATTCAAAGCATCCAACTGATCGGTCAACGTATCAAGCTTACTATAATGTCCTTTTTCTTTATAACTACGGATAGTGCCCTCATAGTCGTCTTCTAGCCCCAACTCCGTTTGTTTCTCGATTATCCATTCGCGCCATAAATTCTGATACCAGCTCTCAAGAGCCTCTGATGGCGGAAGGACAACCTCGATATTTACAAAATAGCCGCCGGCATCTAAGTGAGTATAAATGTACTCAAAGAGCGATTTCTTCTCGCTCATCGTTAGATGGTGAATAGCAAGCGCGGAAACAACAAAATCAAAATACGGTAGATCTGTATGCAATAGCTCCTGAAAGCTAGCCTTAACGAACCTGATATTCTTAAAACACGTCAACCGTTCTTTAGCTTTATTCAACATATCCTCTGAGCCATCAACCAACGTGGCAGATAGAGAACCGTCAATACTAAAAAGCTCATTTGTTAGAACGCCATCACCGCATCCGAGATCCAGAACTCGGCATTGCTGTTTGTCCACGAGAAAATGGCGATAGAATGATTTCAAGATTGCCAGCAATCTTTTCCGCTCTACGACTCGGATGTCGGCGGTTTCCAGATATTGTTCGCCAAAGCCCTTCTCGGCCCAGCGGGTTCTATCAAATTTTGTCATGATTTTATCGTCTAGTTGTGCCTGATACTTTATATCGGGGAGATAGTAATTAAACACTTAAATATTTTTCTGTTGGATAACACAAATTCATTTCCGAGACCTGCTAAGGTAATGGTCACCAAAGCTGGAACGGATAGACTGCTAGTAAAACGGGAAGATCTGCAAGAGGTATTCCATAGGGATGTGGATTGGAAAAAAGACGGTGATTTGAATTACTAAAACACAGAAGAAGCGATTACATTAACCGTTGCAGGTCTAAACCCGTTATAACAGCCACAACCACACTATTATCGGTACCAACAACACACCCATGCAATTACTCCGTCTCACACCGAAATAAATAGGTATTAGTCCTATACAAGTGCCTACTGCCAGAACCAGCAGCCCAATAACATCGTTTAAAATGAAAACAAACACAGCAAGGAATATGACGATGCCAATGAGCATCTTTCGATACGGTATCTTCACGAACAGCCGCGAAAACTGCATACCCATGTATTTCGTGGCAAAGAACGAAACAGAAGCGGCAATTAAGACTGCAATTAGCAAATAAATCAGTGCTAAAGGCGGAACGACCTCAGACCATTGTTGAACAGGTAAGATACGATTTATTGCCAGCGTGGCACCACTTCGGGCACGTAAAATGAGAAACAGAGTCGCCATACAAAAAATCACGTTTGATGTG
>QENJ01000348.1 GCA_013374505.1 Candidatus Methanophagaceae archaeon | reverse complement strand
AGCCAAAAAACGTCAAATTACTTTTTGTTTCCGAAGCACCACCCCTTAATACGCGGTACTACTTTTTCTACGAGAACTCAAATGATAGACTGCGAAACAGCGTATTTGAACTTTTACGAGGTGATTTGGGCTATGAAATAAGCACGATAAATGATTTTATTGCTGCCGGTTTTTATCTACTGCCGACTGTGAAGTGCCCCTCGGCGAAAGAGGGGCGAAATGCTGCTCCCGCCAAAAGTGTTATAAAACATTGTGCCGTGCGGCACCTCAAACGCGAAATCGAGCATATAAACCCGGACGGTATTTGTTTATTAGGCAGAACAGCGTTACAGGGCTTTTTAATATTATACGAAAGCTGGGGCGTAGAAGTGCAAAACTCAAGGGAAGTGGGAAGGACATTGTCAGAGGCAGCCGGAAAAGTGTTAGAACTGAGGGTTAAGGCTAAAAAGATCAAGGTTGTCATTTCGTACTGGCCCACGAAGCGACATCGTAAGTTTCATGAGATAAGCAAACACATAAAGATATTGTTGGATGAAATAGACATTTAATTTATATTTAAAGGTATATATAACAAACATGACTGATGAAATATCACCTTTTGTATGGATTACCGATGAAATCACAATAAGAGGGAAGAAAGGTGAGATTATCTATATCCTGGAGTTCCCGGAGAATTTAAAGGATACAATTGCGCTATTAATAGAAACCAGTCTTTCTAAGGCGGAGAGAATGTCTGAATCGCTAGAACTTATGGAGGCACTGCTAACTAGCGATGGGCGATTTAGGGATGTCGCAGCAGTGATGAGAAGTTACCGTGAAACCGTTTTTAGTCGCGGCAGTTTTTTACGCTCTATCATCGCGATCCAGAATTCAGCTAAAAAGCTAACCTCAAGGTCTTTGTGAGTCTCGTATTGTTGCAATATCTGTATTGCCTGCTTACTATCTGTTTTTCCCAGTCCCACTATGAGTTCCGTCTGAAATCTAGCTTCTGTCTCGTTTCGCAGTGCTTTACCCATTAACACTGTAGCCTCATATTCTTTGAAGCTTGCGAGCATGTTAGGTAAATATTTACGAAATGAATAGGCCGTATCCATCAGTATTTGCTCGAACGGAAGGACATATGAGCAAAGATCGAAGAATATCCAAGTAGAAAAAATAAGCCCTAACCGTTACTTAATGATTTAGAGCTGCTGTAAAATGACGATTAGGTGCTTTTAGTGATATATAGTGGAAAAGCGTTAATCACTCCGTTGTATCGGTCCTGTAAAAACCACGAGCAACTGAATAAATAGCAAACGTTCTTTGTGAAAGAATGTTTGTCGGGTAAACCCACATTTCTTGCGCTATTTCTCGTTCTTCATTTCGCTCTCCGGTCCAAGAGCTGGTATTGAAAAGAAAAATGTCGTACCTTTTCCCAGTTCCGATTCCACCCATACGCCCACCGTGCCGTTCCACAATCTTCTTGCAGACCGCAAGACCGATGCCTGTGCCTGCATATTCGTCCCTGCTATGCAGACGCTGAAATATGGTAAAGATACGTTCGAAGAATTCCGGCTCTAGTCCGATGCCGTTGTCACGCACAGCGAAGACCCCAGTGTCGTGATGCGTATTCTCCGGTCGCGAGTTATTATCCACGAACGTCGAACCACGAGTAGCCGAGATATGAATACGTGGCACCTCATCGCCCCGGAACTTAATCGCGTTTTCTATCAGGTTCTGAAATAACTGAACCTGTTGCGATCCGTCCACCATTACAGTCGGCAGTGCATCTTGGGTGATCACCGCACCGCTTTCCTCTATTGCCATCTTCAAATTGGTGAGCACTTGCTCAAGCACGGTTTCGCAGTCGGTCTGCTCGAACGGTTTACCCCGTGTGCCCACCCGCGAATACGCTAACAGGTCATTTATCAGCGTTTGCATGCGAGTCGCGCCATCCACGGCATAACTAATAAAATCGTCAGCATCAGAATCGAGTTTGCCTTTGTAGCGCTGTGCTAACAACTGCACGTAGCTTGCCACCATACGGAGTGGCTCCTGAAGGTCATGAGACGCTAAATATGCAAACAACTCCAGCTCGGCGTTGGATCGCTTCAGGTCCTCCACGGTCTGTTTCCGCTTTGCTTCCGCATGCTTACGCTCGGTGATGCTCTGTAACGTCTCTATCGCGCCGGTGATCTTGCCCCTATGATCTTGTAATGGCGCTGCAGTGAAGAATAGCCATTTCCCGCCATTACCCAAAGAGGGAAAGAACTCTTCTGCTTCATAAGCGCCCTCTATAAGTGCAGATTTTTACTTCTCGCCCACAAAACTAAAAATCAAAAATCCGCCACAAATAACCGCGTTTGTATAGATGTAGTACATGCGGGGGTCGGCAGTGCTCTTCGGTAGTTTGAAGAACGTTCGCACCGTGTCTGAATATAGCAGCCCTTGCGCGATAAAAATAATTAATAGCCCGTTTACCGCTTCCTTGAACACAATCGAGACTGTTACCGCCAGAGGCATAAACGTATTGGCCGGTGGCACGTTCAGGGTGAATACCCATCGGAATACGGTGAACAGCAACACGGTATTGAATATACGCAATATAAGCTCGCCAAGATAGATGTTATATCTTGTGCGTGAGAACCACCCATGCCACACAATCCAAAGTGTAAACGGCTGCACTGATACCAAGGGCCCGTAACCACTTTGCGGCATCCATAACAGCCACATCGTCTGGCACCCGCCACAGAGTGCAGATAACAGCCCGTATCGCCAGCCCCATGCAAGCGTTATTAACAGGGGGAATATGAGGCCGAGAAGAAAACTCATTCGATAAGTGCCGTAAAAGACAAAATCCACCGGATAAAAGTTTACGGCAAATCCCAATAACCCAAAGACAATCGAGATTGTGATTTTGTATGCAG
>QENJ01000149.1 GCA_013374505.1 Candidatus Methanophagaceae archaeon | reverse complement strand
TCGTCCTCTCCATGAAGAATTAAGACAGGAGCATTTATTTTTTCAGGCCAGTAATATACAGACCGCATTTTATATTCAGCTTCTTTGTCTGTTGGAGTCCCTCCTATCAATTCTATTAAAACATTTTTCATGCCTTGTTCTCTTTCATTATAAAGTTGAATTATATCGGTTACACCCCCAACAACACAAGCCGCTTTAATTTTTGTCGATTTTGATATGGCTAAATAAGTCATTAGGCCGCCCCTAGAATATCCCAACATTATAATTCTGTCAGAATCTATAAATGGAAGGCTTTCAGCCATAGGGATTAAATTCAACACATCGTTTATATCATTCCCTCCAAATTCTTCCTTTCCTTGCCCTCCATCATTTCCTCTATATTGAGAAGCTAATACCACATAACCATTTGATGACAAATAAGAAAGATATTTTAATTTTGATGCATCAATTTTACCGAACTCACGATTCCCTCCTCGATTGTAGATTATTACTGGCAATTTTTGATCTACCTGCTTTGGTTTTAATATAAATCCCACAACTTCTAAACCATCACTGAGGTACCTAATTCTATAACATTCGACAGTATCCTTGTATTCATTGTCAAGATCCATTTTCTTAGATGAGCTTATTTTTCCATTGGAGTCAATTAATAAGTTTAAATCTTGTATTTTCTCCCAATCTATGCTTCCATCTGTGGTTCTTGGTATTGGAGTTGGTGTTTCTCCCTTAACACACCCCAAAAACACTACAACCGATACAATCATCACTACGGCTATTAAGCCTGCAATGTTTTTCTTTTTCATATTTTACGCCTCCTTTTAATTTATACTATTCCTTACTTTATACGCGCTATAAATAAAGTGGCAACATAGGGTTACTTATATTCAGGGAAGAAGTATTCACGGCAGTTTGTTGGGCTTTTACTCCACAAGCTTTTACGAGGATTGAAAGATAATAAGCACGTTTAAGGAGTCACGTTATTGACTCCGCTACCCTTGTCAGCTCTTCTTTCGCAAGTGTACCGGACAGCAAATAATCGATGCCGTCAACGCTCCACGAGAGCGTGTTCATGTTAACACCGAAAACTGAGGTGGACACAAACTTTCCCCGAGCACCGTTGATTCTCACCATCTCTGGTTCGTACATCTTAAATTCCGGCTGATCTGAATCATAACTGACCTCTTCCGATAGGTGCAACCGATCTGATTCGTTTCTGTATTCTATCAACAACCTGTTATGCTCTTTGTCTGAGACCACTGCCACTTCGAATTCATATCCATCCGGCAGATGCGATGGAGTTTTCAGCTCGAAACTAAGATTAGCCCTTGCTTCCTCAAGCGTCATCTCTTCAGGCATACCCCCTAACGATTGCTCCACAACCTTGGCGTCTTCCGGAACCTCGAATATGAACTCACTGTCAGGAATGCCGGTGTTAAACGTCACATCCCTATATTCTACCCTCGCTATGGAATTGCCGTTCGTATCGTATATCTCCATCCCGATCATCATCCAGGTTTCGCGATCAATCCAGAAGTGGCTCCTGGATATGAATCTACGGTCAACTTTATCCTTAGGCGTTACCTCGATTACATACGCGCTCCGCCCTGCGATATTCCCGGTACCCTTGTAGGATATATCGTTCCTCTCTACAAGATCCTTGGTGGGTTTGGTATAATCCGTCTCAAAGGATTCTTTCTCAGGACGTGTCATCTTTATTACCCGATTCTTCGCAGGGTCATACATCCACACCGTGCTGCCATTTTTGAGCGTTACCATACCTGCGACTTCGGCTGGCTCGATGTATTCGGTGCGTTCTTTATCCGGCGGCTTGAACACGGTCTTCGCTCGCACAGTTGTGTTTTCACCATCAACCTGTGATATCCTGACAACTGTGGCAGAAAAGTCCTCTATGTTCTCTTGGCTCGCCATCATCTTGGCAGCGATCTGCTCCGCGGACATCTCTTCGGTGCATCCCGCAATCAACACGACCGCAAGAACCATCAGAACTGCTGTTATCTGTTTCATCTGTTTATTCATCTATTTTCATCCTCCTGTATTCTTCCTATTGTACGTGCTATCGTGTATCAGAAATTAGCAGTCCCAACCTCACTACCCCCAATAAAGTACGGAGCTTGCCTGATATTATTTGACATAAAGGTACATAAAAGCATTTCGTTTTTTTCTCCACAGTTTTCCTCATCACCATACCACTGCATGACTTCTGTTTGCGAATCGTTGTGTTTTGCTATACGAAACCAGGAGCTGACGAAAACAGCGACCAGCGTCTATTACTCATGGATTTCTTCAGCCGGTCTACGGTGAGGTCAACAGCGGCTTCCCGAGGTAGTATCCCTTTAGTTGCCGCATCCTCCAGCACCAGCCGGGTATTGCGACACACTTTCTCCTCGATAGCTTGAAATGCTGCCGCCCGGCCGGCTCCTTGATACGCCATAGCCGCACAGATCACACCACCCGCATTGGCGATAAAATCGGGAACGTAGAGCACTCCTTTTTCGTGAAGGTGTTTTTCCGCACCGTTGGTGATGGGAATGTTGGCACCTTCGATTACCAGCTTGGCTTTCAGGCGGTTCACGTTATTCTCGTCTATAACATCGGGCCGCGCCGCGGGAATCCAGATTTCGCACTCGATGTCAATCACCGCGTCACGGTCGAGCTTCTTTCCGTCTGGATAATCAGCCACACTCTTGCCTGCCTTCTTCAGCTCGATCAATGCGAGAACATCAAGCCCCTGGGGATTGTAGATCGAGCCCCGGGAATCTGCTACACCCACCAGCATGGCTCCCTTTCCCGTGAGGAAGCGAGCGGTGTGCTTGCCCACGGCACCGAAGCCCTGGACGACGACTCGAGCCCCGTCCATATCGAAGTCACAGTACTCAAGGGCAACTTCTG
>QENJ01000148.1 GCA_013374505.1 Candidatus Methanophagaceae archaeon | reverse complement strand
GCCCTCTCTTCGTTTCCCTACTTCCCTGCCACTCAGGGCATCTGTATATAAGGTATTGTTATATCTTTGGTAAAGCTTTCTTTTTGTAAGAAAGGTTTTTTATGTATCACAATTCTTATTAGATAAAAAAGTTACAAGGACACAAAGAAAAATGCATGGCGGGTTTAGAAAGGGAGCAGGCATAAGCTCTAAAAAGATGAGTCAAATGATGAAGCAAACGGGCATAAACATAGAGGAGCTCAGCGGCGTTGAAGAAGTAGTGATAAAGATGGTAGATTCCGAACTTGTTTTCCCGGATGCCAGCGTCACGATTATGGATGCTCAAGGCGTGAGGATGTATCAGATAACGGGTACGCCCGAGAAACGCGCTAAGTCTGAGCAAGAAGAGCCCGAAGAGCTAATCATTTCGACAGAAGATGTGGAATTGGTAATGGAAAAAGCAGGGTGCACAGAAGAAAAAGCGAGAGCAGCGTTAATCGAGACCAACGGCGATTTCGTAGATGCAATTTCTAAACTTTGTGTGGAATGAACTTAATTCAACCGAAACGTGTCGGAGTAGTATGTAGAGATGATGTTGCAGACTTACCGATCTTAAACGAGCTCGTTGAGTACCTGGACAAAAGGGTAGAGGTGGTACTTGACGCTGCGACTGCAACTAAACTAAAGAAGCAGGGCGCGAAGATAGAAGAGATGAACGTGGATTTGCTAATCTGCGTTGGTGGAGACGGCACGATTTTAAGGACTTTGCACCATGTGAAAAGCACCACGCCTGTGTTAGGCATAAATATGGGCACAATCGGTTTTTTAGCGGATGTACAACCAGAGAATGCTATTTCCACACTGACGAAACTATTAGACGGGTTCGAGGTGGCACGCCGGGAACGGCTTTCTGTGACGGTAAAAGACGGAAAGATACCTTATGCTATGAATGAAGCGCTAGTAATTACATCAAATCCCGGCAAAATGCTACAATTCGCTATCTTCGTGGACGGTGAGGAATGGGAAAGGTTAAGAGCAGACGGAGTCGTTTTCGCTACGCCCACAGGGAGCACAGCATATGCCATGAGTGCCGGTGGACCTATTGTACATCCAGGGGTTAATGCTGCTATAATCGTACCGATTGCACCGTTTAACCTTTCCGCGCGACCTACAGTCGTGGATATAAACAGCGAAATAACCCTGGAGCTTTTCGTGACGAAAGATGCGGAATTGGTAATTGATGGCCAGTTCTACCGTAAAATCGGAAACGAACACAGAATTAGTATTACAAAAGGTGAACCCGCACTCATGGTTAAGTTCCAGGATAGGCATTTTTTGAAGCTTCAAGACAAATTGCGTAATGTGGGCAAGATATGAAAACTAATATATATTATGCCACTATAGTTTTAGCTATACCCGAGGATAATGATGAGGAACGGGGAGGATAGAAAATGAAAGAAGGAAAAATGTCGGCACAGAAGTTGGGTTATAAAGAGGTTATGGACGCATCAGGTCGTGAGATTGGAGAATTGCACAACATAATAGTGGATGCAACGACGGGTAGGCTAACCGAGCTTGTGATTAAACCTGCCTCAATGCTTGATACAAGCGGGCTCAAGAAGGAGAACGATAATATCATCATATCAATTGATGCGGTTAAATCAATACGGGATGTAATAGTATTAGAAAGCGAAAAGATGCGAAAACGGGCGTGACGGGATTTGAACCCGCGATTTGCAGCTATCTCCCTCTTGTCGCACGTTTTACGTATGAAACAACGCTTGGCGCAACCATATAGATGTTTGTTAGGAGGCTGCCGCCGTGTCCTGACTAGGCCACACGCCCAAAGAAAAAATTTGTTTTATTCTTAGTAAAGGTTTCGTTTATTTATGATCTCATCATCATTGCAGACAACGCTGAAAAAGGCGGCGGGGATAATAAAGAAACATGATTACGCAAGAGTGATTTCGCATTATGACGCAGATGGGATAACGTCTGCGGCGATTATCTGCACTGCTTTAATTCGTATCGGTATTCAGTTCCATTCGTCCATAGTCAGCAAATTGGACCGGGCTTTCGTTCAAGATTTGGACGAAGAGCTCATCATCATCTGCGACATGGGCACAGCGCAAAAAGATTTGATTTCCGAGTTTCTCAAAGATAAGGACGTCATAATCCTAGACCACCATGCCGCACCTATGAATTCAAGCCCTAATAGCACTGCCGCCACCTCGCCGCTCATCATAAATTCTCATTACTTTACACAGGAGGGCGATGATGAAATAACAGGCGAGGTATGTGCTGCCGGTATCTCCTATCTCGTGGCGCGGTGCCTGGCTTCCTCGAAGGGCGCGCGAAACGTAGACCTTGCAGGACTCGCGATTGCCGGGACATTAGGGGATAAACTGGAGATAACCAGGGGGATAAACAAGATGATTCTGGATGAAGCGATAGAAGCAGGAGTCATCACAATAAGAACTGGTTTGAAGCTTGGCGAGGGTACGATGCGAGAGTTGTTACTTCTTTCCACCGACCCTTATACCCCCTTTGTGGGTAAGGAAGAGTGGGTGGATACATTTCTGGATAAAGCAGGTATTGAGGGCGACAAGCTTCTGAGCTATTTAGAGCCGGAAGATGAGAAGCGATTAATTACTGCTTTGCTATCTCAGGCAAGGGAATCCGAAATCGAACTCCCCGAAGATGCGCTGGTTGGAACCACGTATAACATGAATTTAGAAGTTGTAAGGAACGGTCTAGATTTCATGAGGATGATAGACGCATGTGGACGGTTTGGAAAAGCGGGTATCGGAGTTGGGCTGTGCATGCGAGAGGAGACTATGATAGAAGATGCAAGGACTCTATACATGAAGTTACAAAACAAACTTGTCGCGGAGTTGAACAGATTGGGCAGTTTTGCAGGTAAGACCTGCGGCTCCTT
>QENJ01000147.1 GCA_013374505.1 Candidatus Methanophagaceae archaeon | reverse complement strand
GCTTTTATTCCATATATAAATATGCCTCAATTTGAAACAATGCGCTCCAATATCGGAACCTTCGGGAGGTGAATATGTTATTATTTTGTCATCTTCAAAAACGCTATATGACTTACCATTGAACTCAAATTCTTCGTTGAATTTATTCTCTTCAATGGCTGCTATTTTTTCAGCATCGACATTTTTCTGCCATGTTGTAAATGGGATTCCACATAAAACAAGTCTTGAGAAAAAGCCTGCGTCGTAGCCTTCTCTGTCAAACACCATAATTGGACAAGCAGGAAGATCACTACGCCATTTTTGGGTCAACCGGAACTGATGTGGAATAATTTTTACAGCAATCACAGTAAGTCATTATAATTACAAATCAAGTCATAGACCACCGGTAAAGCCGGTGGCTTGAAATGTGAACCGCTCAAAGCGGATTAAAATATGCGCCACCTAAAGGTGACAGGCAATCTACTCGTCAAAAAGATTGAGCTGATCAATTCTGCGATCTTCTTTTTCCTGCTCTTTAATATACTTGCGTATAGCCTCTTCGTCTCTGCCAACTTCGGATAATTCTGCTTTTTTCATTAGAAAACCCCCTATTTAGAAAATATCCATTTGGTCCCATTTTGGATAAAATAGAGATCGTTAAATAGATTCTATCAATATTTTTCATTAACAGCCTGTAAGGCAAAAAGTAAAGCCTGACGTTCTATAACGGGCATTGATTTAAACCTTGCCACCCATTTTTTAAACTTTAGCTTGATTTTCTCACGTTCTCGAAAATTATCACCGAGGTAGCGATAATCATGTAAGTGAACGGGTTTAGAATAGTTCATCCATATCCATTCTGTTGCCATGCCATGATGAGTAGCTGCCTGAAAAGAATGTGTATGCCAGGCACTCAAAGACTCTTTATATAATGGCGATTCGTAACCCGATATCATAACCATACAGGGGAGCGATTTTATAACCTCCAACAGCTCTATGTGATGGGACAGGCTATATTCATATTTGTAAAGAGGATAATATTTTTTCCTTGTTTCACGAATGTATGGAGGATCGCAGTAAACCAGTTCTTTGCCTGTAAAAGGATAGCTTTTTAAAAAAGGAACTGTATCTCCATGTATTAATTCAAAACCTATTGGATTCCTACTATTCCATATTTTTATTATCTCTGGGTCAATTTCTATTCCAACGTTACGTTTTGCTCTTTTTTTATAACGCATAATTGCGCCGCCACCGAGATGACTTTCTATATAAACCTCATGGGGCGGCATAAGATTAATATATTTTTGATATGTCCCACCCTTGCCTCCTGGAAAATTCATATTAACTCTTGCCTCGCAGAAAAATTATATTTATCATTGCTCCCTGGAAAATTGATAATCAAGCATAATAATGATAATGTCAAGAACAATTTTGATCTATAAACAAAATAATTGATATAAGGTACAAAAGTAATGGGATTGTACTTTTATACTTTTTGGGGCTCTTAGTGGGATTTTTTTTGCTGTGTAATTTGAATAGAGTGGTTTCAAGAAAAACATCAAATGATAAAAGTAACTTTTTTGTGTGGAATTAAATTTTAATTAATCTGAGAAATTTGGTTATCACTTCAGCGAAAGAAGTTATCACTTCAGCGAAAGAAGTTATCACTACAAATTATATAAACTAATTCATTTGTATTATTTTGATAATCTTTTAGCGTACCACAAAATTTAAATAGGATACCATTTGGGTTTAAATGAAGTAGTAGAATTGTCGTTATCACATTTTTCGCATTTAAACCGTGGCCATTTGACATGAATAAAAACGCGGTGATCAAAGATAGGAAGATGTTCGATTATTGATTCATCGCACTGTCCATGAGATTTGGTGGTTTTGTTACCACATTTGTTACATACAGACCTCTAAATTTTTGATCAAAAACCAATGCGAATACCTTTATTTTACACGGTTTTCCACAAAAATTGGACATTCGCTTTGGGACGGATACTCTACAACCGATTGATTTTATTGAGGTCGCATTTTGATTTGAACAAATAATGTGGCAAAAATTGGCCAAGATTGTCCAAAAAATACCGGCATTTCAGCAACAGTTTATGAGCTCTGTACATAATGTGCTATTGGCTGTACACGATACATATATATGATAGTCTCCATTGGAGTCTATGGTGACACTTTTTACTTTTATCGAATCCAGATTCAAGTCAATTTTAAATTTTGTTTTCTTTGCCAAACTATTTCATTGCTCCATGTTTTCTTGTTGAAATAGTACTAATTCATTTCATTGAGAGAAGACATCGCGGATAATAAAGCATTTCTTTCTAATACCGACATTTTTTTGAGTCTTGCCACCCAATTTTTTGTCCTTTTTGTTATTCGTTCTCTTTCTCTAAAGTTGTCACCTAAATATCAATAATCATGCAACCCTACAGGCGGAGGATAGTTCATCCATATCCATTCAGTCGCCATCCCATGATGGGTGGCTGCCTGAAAAGAGTGAATATGCCAACCTTTTAAAGATTTTTCATATAAAGAAGACTCGTACCCTGATATCATAACCATACAAGGAAGAGATTTTATTACTTCCAATAGTTCTATATGCTGCTCCCTCGTATATTCGTATTTAAATGTAGGATAATGTTTTTTTCTCACCTTTCTAAGGTACGGAGGATCGCAATAAACCAATTCTTTTCCTGTGAAGTGATGACTTTCGAGGTAATGAACAGCATCGTCATGAATCAATTCGAAATCTATTTTGCTGTAAGTTCTTTTCCACATCTTTATTGTATTCGGGTCAATTTCAATGCCAATATTTTTCTTTGCCGGTTTTTTCTTACGAATAACCGCTCCGCCTCCCAAATGACTTTCTATGTAAACCTCATGGGGTGGCATCAAATTTATTAGCCGTTGGTAAACACCTCC
>QENJ01000146.1 GCA_013374505.1 Candidatus Methanophagaceae archaeon | reverse complement strand
TGAACTTCTTCTCAGGGATCATACAACTGGTACGGTGCAGAAAGAGGAAATGAAAATGATAGGAAAAAACAACATAACATTCCATGAAGAGCAGCAATTTCGTCAGGTCTGGATTTGGATCCTTCTTCTTTCCATTTCTCTTCTTTTTATATCTTTTATGGTACAGCAATTAATTGTAGGTAGACCTTTTGGAGTTTTACTCGTTTTTGGAGTTATTTTTGGTTTTGGCTTTCCCCTTTTTTTCTACATATTGAACTTATGGAAAAATGGGAAAGGCATACAATGTAAGTGGCAACCGCGGAGTGCAACTGGAATTCACAGACGGAAAATGTCTCCTAATCGGTTCGCAAAAACCAGAACAGCTTGATAGTGCAATCACGCAGTACTTGAAAAATCATGACAAAAACGAGTTCAATATAAAAGAAAGGAGAGAAGCGATATGAAGCAAAAAGGGAGTGCCAAAATGCCTGTATCAATAAAATGGTTCCCACCTTCCTGGTTTCAGATAAAAACCAAAGACAAAATCATGTACATAGATCCAGCATGGATGAGAACTTACTTTACGAAATACCCCAAAAAGATAGAGTTTTCCAGGTGGCCGGATCCGATTGATGGCTTGCCAGAAGAGTTAGAAAAAGCGGATCTAATCATATTAACACATCACCATAAGGACCATTGTAAGAGTGTTACAGTAAACAGACTCAAGGATGCAGATACTTTAGTAGTAGCACCTAAGCGCTGCATCAAGGAATTAGGCAAAGATATAAATGTTGTTGCTCCCGGAGACGAACTAACTTTTGGCAATATAATATTAAAGGCGGTTGACGCTTACAATACCGAACAAGGCAGTTCTACCAGAAAAGTGCATCATAAAGGACTTGGAGTAGGCTATTTAATAACCCTGGAAGACAAAACGATTTATCATGCTGGAGATACTGATTTTATACCAGAGATGGGCGAACTGGGCGCAGTAGATGTAGCTTTACTCCCTATTGGAGGAACGTTTACAATGGACATTCAAGATGCTGTTGATGCTGTAATAGCAATTCAGCCCAAGGTCGTGATTCCCATGCACTATTTGAGGGCGGATCCAGAAGAATTCAAGGAAAAAGTAGAAGCAAAATCGGATATTCTGGTCGTACCGTTGCAGATGGGCGAAGTGTATCACCTAAAATAAGAAGAGGCGCAGAGAAATAAGATGAGCGAACACCCGATTAAACGCTATCCAACTCTTGGCTGCTGTGGACTCGATTGTGGCTTGTGTCCGCGATACTACACCGCAGGTAGTTCAAGATGCCCTGGATGTTGTGGCCCTAATTTCTTTAACAAACATCCTTCCTGTTCTTTTATCACCTGTTGCGTAAAGAAAAGCGACCTTGAGGTCTGTGCAGAATGTGACGAATTACCATGTCCAAAATTTGAGTCTGAAGGTGGAAACGCCTTTGACTCATTCGTAACACATAGAAAAACTGTCTGGAATTTGAAATTTATCAAAGAGAACGGCATGGCTAAATTCATAGAACAGCAGGAAAGGCGGATTGAACTGCTTGAGATAATGCTGAAACAATTTGATGAAGGGCGCTCAAAAAGTTTTTACTGTATTGCTGCAACTCTGCTTCCAATAACCGACTTAGAAGACTCATTAGAAAACTGCGAGCAAAAACTAAAAGCGGATAAGATTGGATTAGATGATGCCAAAACTAAGCCTAAAATTCTTAAAGGAGTTCTTAACGACTTTGCAGCCAGAGAAGGAATTGAATTAAAGTTAAGAAAGGGGTTATGAAATTGATATGAATATCCTGAACGCGGAAATAGAGAAAAAGATAGAAAAAAGTATTATACATCCAATCCTGCAGAAAAGATATGACCTGGCGGCAGAAGCTATCCCTCAAGTCATAGATGAACTTTATATTTACAAGAAAAGGCGGTACAGGAGAAATGGCTATCCGGGAAATTAAAGCAAAATCTATATTGCGCAAGTACAAAAAAATAGATTCCTGGTTTATCGCAGCTTACGGAATGAACCTATACAGAGGCTGCACCCATAATTGCATCTATTGTGACGGCCGTTCAGAAGGTTATTATGTGGATGGTGTGTTTGGAGAAGACGTTACAGTAAAAGTGAATGCCATAGAGATTCTCAATCGTGAATTGAACCCCAAAAGAAAACGCACACCATTTAAAAGAAGCTATATGATGCCGGGTGGCGGCGTTGGCGATAGCTATCAACCAATCGAAGAGAAGTACCAATTAACCCGGAAAGCGCTCAAACTACTTTACGGATACAATTTACCGGTACATATGCTTACGAAATCAACGCTTATTCAAAGGGATATTGACATCCTGAAACGGATAAATGAAAAGAATAGAGCGATCGTGAGTTTCAGTTTCTCGTCTGTAGATGATGACATAAGCGCTATCTTTGAGCCGGGCGTACCGTCTCCAACCGAACGATTGAAGACGCTTGCAGTTTTTAAGCATGAAGGTATTTCATGCGGCATGTTTTTGCTCCCGGTGATTCCTTTTATTACCGATACGCCGGAATTGATAGAAGCGGCGGTAAGAAAAGCAAGAGACGTAGGTGTAGACTTCATTATTTTTGGCGGCATGACACTGAAAGCAGGTAAGCAGAAGGATTACTTTTTTGAGCTGCTTAAAAACCATTATCCGGAACGCATCACAGAATATCAAATGATATATGCCGGTGACAAATGGGGGCAGGCATCTGGCGAATATTACGATTCTATCAATCTAACGTTTAACAGGGTTGCGAAGAGGTATAAAATGCCTACGCGTATCCCGCCTGCTCTTTATAGCGATATATTAAGTAAAAACGATTTGGTGGTTGTTATATTGGAGCATATTGATTATCTATTGAAGCTGGAAGGTAAGAAGTCGCCTTATGGTTTTGCGGCTTATTCTATCTCGCAATTGAAAG
>QENJ01000145.1 GCA_013374505.1 Candidatus Methanophagaceae archaeon | reverse complement strand
GTAGCAATATCCCATGGAAAAGATCCTTCAACTGCCACAATCCGTGCTTTTCCCACTTCGTTCACTTTCACTTTTTCTCCTTGAAAGTCAAATATAGTTCCTTCTTTTAGTTCATCAGGGTCTGGTGCATTCGCAGACTCGACTTCGTCAAGTAATTCAAGCTATTATAGGTCTGATAAAGGATTGCAATCTGGAGAAGCTGGAAAATATTACGTTGATGGAAGGCATGTTAGAAAAAGCGGCGAAGCTGATGGATTTGACGTTACTGAAGACGGTCAGTCATAAGTTCTCGCCGCAGGGGCTGACAGCGGTTGCTTTGCTTGCCGAGAGCCATATCGCCATCCATACGTATCCGGAGGAGAGTTCGATATTCGTGGAAGTGATGTCATGCGGACAGCGTGATGCGAAAGAGGTTCTGGAGTTCATGGCTGATATGCTGGAAGGTAAAGTGAAAATTGTTATGGATAAAATAATAGGGGGTGTATAAATATGGCGATAACAGAAATAATAATTGGTACGGTGGGTGGAGCACTATTGTGGCTGAGGCAAAGGCAAGTAAAATAATAGAACGGTTTGAAGATCCGGCAGAACAGCTCGACTTCGCACACGAGAAACTACGTGAAGAGAAGAAGAAGGTAGACCTCGCAGTGCGGGATTCGATAGCTGCGAAGAACCTGAAGAAGCGAGAATTAAACGAATCGCAGAAGAAAGTGGTGTCAGTGCACAACAAAGCGTTAGAATACAGAAAACGGGCACTGGCATTGGAGGAGAAACTGGCGGAATTAGAGGGCGAGAAAAGAGATAAAGCGGAAATGCAGGTGGAACAACTGAACAGTGCTGCAACACAACTGTTAGAGGAGGAGACGAGGACGAGCGAGAGAATACCGATGCTGCAGCAGTCCGTTGCAGATATGGAGAAGAAGGTGAGGATGCTGAAGGACAAACAGGTAGATTTAACGGCAAAGATACAGCGGTTCGCAGATAAACGAACAGATTTGAAATCGGATTATGCGATGGCGAAGGCCTCAAAGAGGGTTAATGATGCGCTATCGGGAATAGACGGCGAGATAAGCGACGTTGATTTGACGGTGCAGCGTATGACAGAGAAGATACGGCTAGAAGAAGCAAAAGCGGAGGCATCGGCGGAACTCGGCACCGCTGCGGGGACTGGTGACATGGGGATAAGCGAAATCGAGCGAGAGTTGAAGACCTCAGAGTCGCTTTCCTCTCTTGACGAGGAGCTGAAAAGGAAGTGATTGCGATGTCACAAACGTATTTTTTGATAAGCATTTCCGGTGGCGGGACGTGGGCATTCCCGGCGGAGAACAAAGAAGAGATATTAGACAAGATAAACGAGCCGGACAACGAACTAACAGCCCTTAATGAAAGAAGCGAGCTTACAGAAGAGAGATTCAATGAACTTTATCCGCAGATATTTGAACTGATAAGGTCGAGGGGATTGCTTGTGGGTGAGGACGTCGAGATAGACGAGGTGCTGGACGAACAGGAAGCGTTTCCAACGCCTGACTTAACACTTCCGCCTGAGGATCTGGATTATGAGGAGGCAATTTTGTTGTTCAAGGATAAGGGTTTGGTTCCGGGGTGAAGAGAAGAGAAATGGCAAGAATTCAAGCTATTATAGGTCTGATAAAGGATTGCAATCTGGAGAAGCTGGAAAATATTACGTTGATGGAAGGCATGTTAGAAAAAGCGGCGAAGCTGATGGATTTGACGTTACTGAAGACGGTCAGTCATAAGTTCTCGCCGCAGGGGCTGACAGCGGTTGCTTTGCTTGCCGAGAGCCATATCGCCATCCATACGTATCCGGAGGAGAGTTCGATATTCGTGGAAGTGATGTCATGCGGACAGCGTGATGCGAAAGAGGTTCTGGAGTTCATGGCTGATATGCTGGAAGGTAAAGTGAAAATTGTTATGGATAAAATAATAGGGGGTGTATAAATATGGCGATAACAGAAATAATAATTGGTACGGTGGGTGGAGCACTATTGTGGCTGGTAATAGGCGTAGGACTTAGCCTGCTGCTGGTAAAGATATATGATATTCTCTTGTTCCGGAAGTTCGATTTGCAGGAAGCGATGGAAGGGAATAATACTGCGGTTGCGATTTTTTTCAGTTTGATGCTGCTTGGTATAGGACTGGTAGTTGCGGCAACGATTATGTCACCCGGGGCTGGCTTAGTGGTTGCAACAGCGAGTATGTCTCTATGGACTGGCTTGCTTTATGATATACTCGCAACAATTGGCTGGAGTATAGGGACTTCGCTCGTTGCTACGCTCTTCTTCTTCGCGTTTGATAAGGTGTTAGTGCCGAAGATAAAATTGCAAGAGGAGATAAGTAACGGGAACATCGCAGTTGGTATCCTTTCAGGTGTTTTGTACATTGCGGTTTCGGTGGTGGCAATGGCGGTGATAATGTCCTAACACTTTTTCTTTTAAACCTTTTAAGAAAAGGTTTATCAAAAACGCTTCGCAGAAAAGAAAACCTGTGCTAAAAGAAAAACTAAGAGGATGCTTTTAGTCAAGGTTTTTATCGGAGGTAAAAAAGTTGTGTGAAAATCTGTGTGATCTTGTGGTTATAGGGGGATAAAAAGGAGAAATGGTAGCTAAAGAGGATAGAGGCATAATAGCAGCTATTGTTGTTATAGTGGTACTCATTGCGGCTTCGATTCCGTTCGTTATAGCACCGCTGTTAGCAACTCCGACGTACACAGAAGACCAGCAAAGTGCTCTTTCTTTAGTTTCGTACCTTGGCTATCACACGCTTGGCGACGATTCAATAGACCATTACAGTGCACAGAAGGTGCATGAAAATGGCGTTGCCGGGATAATGTACAGATATGGAAAAGAGGCAAATGATATAGATAAAACGGTGCACGACAAGTTAGAGGAGATCGGTTTTGTCACAACTGCGATAGAAAGC
>QENJ01000144.1 GCA_013374505.1 Candidatus Methanophagaceae archaeon | reverse complement strand
CGACTTTGCCCTCAGCGATCTAACGCATGTGTTTTCACTCTCGGAGAATGTAATCTCTTTTGTGTCCGGATACAACAGCAAAGGAGAATTCCTGCCCCAAATCCACATGATTTTTCTATTCTCTCTCGACCACCACATGCCCTCCTACTTCCGTATAGTGGCGGGTTCAATACGCGATGTGTCATCATTAATCCTGACCGTAAAAGAGGCGGGTATAAAGAATGCTGTGCTGATAACAGATAAAGGATTCTATTCTAAAACCAATATCCTTGCATTGGTAAAAGAGAAGAAGGATGAGCTGCACTATATTATTCCATTAAAATGGAACAGTTCTTTGATCGATTATACCAAGATAGGGCAAGGAAACAGAAAATCTTTTGATGAGTATTTCCTATTTGAAAAGCGAGCGATATGGTACTATAAATATGAACTCGAGGATGGGGATCTGAAGGGGAAAAAGGTCATCGTCTTCCTTGATGAACGGTTGAGAGCAGAGGAGGAGAAGGATTATCTTTCGAGACTAGAGAAAAACGATACCGCAACGCTTGATAACTTCTTTGAAATCCAGCATCGTATGGGTACGATAGCGGTCATTACGGATTTGGATAAAAGTGGAGAGAGGATTTATAATCTATTGAAAAGCCGAGTGGAGATAGAGATTATGTTTGATGCTTTCAAGAACGTTCTCAATGCGGACAGGACCTACATGAGAGACGATTATCAGATAGAGGGCTGGATGTTCATAAACTTCATTGCTCTTGTCTTTTATTACCGTCTTTATAAAATCCTTGCTGATAATTCACTCCTGAAAATATATACGTCTAATGATGTTCTTATTCATCTATCACGAATTTACAAGCTTAAAATACAGAATGAATGGATCACCTCTAAAATACCTAAGAAAACCAGAGACATATTGGGAAAACTGAATATGCCTATTACGTAAAATGAACTGAGTTACGGATTAACATTTATCGTACATGAATCTTCATCGGTAACTGTTCCTCTAGACGAATTACCCGTAACAGTAGCAGTGTTCATCACATCTGGTAAGTCTGATACTGTCACGCTATGCGTTTTCGTTCCTCCTGTTGTCTCGCCCGGAGCCAGGGAGGTTGTTTCCAGCGTCACAGGTCCATAAATATCATCATTAACTGTGATGTCGGTCAGCGTCTCATTCCCGATATTCGTGACTTCAAAGCAATAAGTGACAGTATCATCAAGGTAAACAGCAAGCGGATCGGAACCCGGGCAGACGCCAGTCGTACTCGCCGTCTTCTCTATCCGTATTTCCGGTCCTGGAGGTCCTGTCACATAAATAGTCCATATCGGATCGGTTATATAAAGTTCTCCGGGATATGGGTTAGTGACGTTTGTCCAAACGCCGAGGTATCCGCTCACGTCCAAGTCAAGGATGAGATCGTATGTGCCCGGTGTGAGGTTTTTCGGCCATGCCATTTCAAAGAAGGAATTACTCCAAGAGAGAGTCTCATACCCTCCGCTTACATCTGTCAGGATAGTTCCGTTAACCCATGTCTCCTTGTGATCCACGACATATCCGCCCACCACAACCATCTGGCGCTGGACATGGTGGTTCACCATACGTATACGAATAGTCACCGAAGTCCCCCCATCCATAAAGATTATTAGTCGTTGTAAAATTATGTCGCTTCTCATACTCCCCGAAGAAGCGGCTTCCAAAGATGTCAGCCCCACCATTTGCCGCGGCAGTGCCCACGAGCACCACCATCGCTATCAGACCTGCGATCGCCAATATACCCACAATTTTTGTTTTTATCCCGCTTTCGTGTGCTTCCCCTTTATCGCTTTTCTTCGCGTCCATTTTTTGAGCCTCTCAATGACTCAAGAACAAGGGTATATAAATCTTCCGGTCGAGTGGCATGTGCGAGGAGTGGGCTTTAGTTATCCCTTGATTGTTACAACCGTTTTGGACACCTATGCCGGTAAGAAGAATACCGGGTATGTCCGGGGTAACGGCACGGTCGGAATCGGTGACTCGTAAGTCATCTCCTTGTAAAATTTCCAGTATCCAGATGCTGTGATCAGCTCATCGTATGTCTGCGTACCTGCAAGCGGATATGATCCGTTGATACCGCCATGGCCTTTCTGCACGCTTACATCAATGCCTGCACTTACAGTACCTATACCATAAGGACCTTCGGTATGCGCCTCATCCATCCAGTAGCCCCAAGCATCGTTACCTCTTGCATCTATCTCATGATGTAATCTTGGCGAGTATATTGTCTGTACAAAGGTCTTGGATTGTGCCGTTACAAGATCCACATTGCTCAACTGGCTACCGACAGCTACCAGCTCGGCACTTGCGGGTATACATGCCCCTTCTGCCCAGGGACAACGACTTTCCATACCGCCTATTGGGCCGTTGTCACCCTCTGTGACGATACTCATGCCCACATTCTCTGTTGAGTCCACCCAGCTTATCAGACTTGTAGGATCGCCCAGGTAACCAAGTCTCCTCTCTACCGCGAGATTTGGTGCCTTTGTACCATCATACGTGAAGTCCTTCGTGTACTGCGTGATACCATCAATAGCACTCAGTTTCTCCTCGTACATGATCTGTTCTACACATTCATCATACGTGAGATTGCTATCACTAATGTTTTGTGTGGAATGTGTCTCCTCAAGGTTTGTTACTTCCGTCACAGTACCGTGGCAATCAATAGTCACCAGGGATGCAATGAATCCTGCGGCTATAGATTCTATCCTATTCCCGGTTGTGTGGCTTGGTGGCGTTGGCGTTGGCGTTGGCGTTGGCGTTGGCGTTGGACCATTAGTAACCTCAAATTCCCATCTAGGGTCGGTTAGATACTCAGGGCCATACCCCAGCGGATTCTTGATATGGGTCCAAACGCCGTTGTATTCGGTAATATCCAAGTCGAGGATGAGCTCGTATTTGCCCGGATCAAGCGGTG
>QENJ01000347.1 GCA_013374505.1 Candidatus Methanophagaceae archaeon | reverse complement strand
TTCCACAAACGGAGTTTACAACTCTTAGCACCATATCCACGAACTGTTCGACTGTAAACCTGCTTAAAAGCCGGTAGACCTCCTTGGCATCGGGGGCATTGTACACGCCTGTAAACTCTCTTAGCGATGCTTTAGCCTTTAATTCACTTATCACGAAGGTTATGTCAGTCCCGAAGCACATGGAGATGATTACAATCTTCAGCACCGTAATTGTCCTATCTAAAGGCTTTATTCCGAATTTAGACACTATTTTCCGCACTTCTCGTTGCTCGAATATCCTTAGTACGTTTCGCACTAAATCCCATCTTTTATCTTCTTCTGCCGGTACAAGTGGTGTTTTCATTTGAATTACCTAAATAAGTCATAAAGCATGCCCCTTTATAAATCTTTCGGTTTTAAAGTCCGTATTCTAGGTACGGGTATATTATACCTTGTCGTTTTGGGTGCCAACTATATAGAATGTCGTTCCAGTTGATTGGGGGACGATGAGTTTGTGTTTTGCTGGTGGTTAGTGGAGGGGGCTAATGCAAGGGTCTAAGTTGGAAGACGAATCGGATCAGTTTTATAGGGCGACTTTCCCATTCTGTGAACCAGAACCTGTGCTAAAAATCACTTGATTTTTCGATTGTGCCGTTATTGCCTTTAATTGCAATCCTGCACCTGGATTTAACACTAAAATCAATCCGAGTGTCCGTAACTTATCATAGTCTAAAAAAAGAAAAAACAGAGGCGAGCAACTCTAGCCCCTTCTTTATTTCCTTCCGTTTTTCAAAACAATCTTCCTGCTCTCGCTCTCTCTGTCCTCACCACGTCACATCCTTCGTCAATCCCCGAGCTAGATAGGCCAGCGGCAGCGACAAAATGAACATCCAGATTGCGGGTCGGAAATCCGCAAGTACCGAGAACTCCTCCGCTTCGCCAAGCAAGAACATCAGCCCATCTGCACCCATCAACAGCAAATACAGAATACCGAATACTGCTGATAAGAATAACCCGCCGATTAGGAACGACAAACCTTTATGGTCACCGTCAAAAGTACTTTTTATGCCATACAAAAACGTCGCGGCTATTACTACAAGGGCAAGTCCTCCGAACAGATCACCAGGTATTACGTCTCCTACTCCACCAAATACCTCTATTACACCTAAGACGAGATACACAACGCCAATAACTGCTGCATATATCCCTATCGTTTTTCCTTTACCAATGTCAAAATCCGTCATTTTCTATTCTCTCCTCGTTTATGTTCATGTGTACCCTAACAAGCGCCCTATTCCTATGATCAACCCGGAAACGACAAATGCCAGTACTGTCAGGTATACCATCGTAAACACTGGCCACTTCCATGAATTCGTCTCTCGCCATATTGCACCGATTGTCGCCACGCAAGGCACGTAGATCAATACGAACGCCATGAATGCGTATCCCGTTAAGGGCGTGAATAGCCCCATACTCACGAGTGTATCGCCCACAGCTTCTTCTCCCGTTCCAAGCAACATAGCATACGTGGCTACTACTACTTCCTTCGCTAAGAATCCGAATATAATCGCAACTGTTGTCATCCAGTCCCAGCCAAAAGGTGCGAATATCGGCTGGATCGCCTTACCAAGTCCAGCCACGTACGAGTTTTCTATGATCTCGCCGCCATTTGTTGCTGCCCATGGATATACCGAAAGGAACCAGAGCAGTACTACTACCACGAATATGATCGTCCCAGCTCTTATCAAGAACAGTTTGCCTCGTTCCCACATGTGCAGAATCGCGGTCTTCGCTTTCGGCACCATGTAATGAGGCAACTCAAGCACAAAGGGTGCAGGTTTGCCTTTGAATAACGTCTTTCGGAATATCAGCGCCATTAATATCGCCAGTGCGATACCAAGCACATACATCGAGAATACGGCAGTCCCTGCTGCTGCACCAAATAGTGCACCTCCAATGAGCACATATACCGGTAGCCGTGCGCCACAACTGATTAACGGGTTCACAAGTATTGTAATCATCCGGTCCTTCTCACTTTCTATGCTGCGAGTCGCCATGATCGCAGGAATATTACAGCCAAAACCGCTTATCATCGGTATAAACGAGCGGCCGTGTAACCCCAATTTGTACATTACTCGGTCCATCACAAACGCAGCCCGTGACAGGTAGCCACTGTCCTCTAATATCGCGAGCGCAAGGAACAGCATAAAAATCGGCGGTACAAACACTAAAACCGAGCCAACTCCACCGCATAGTCCATCAGCTACGAAAGACGCTAATTGCGGGTTCGCGATTCCCGCCACAGCTAAACCGCCGAGCCAGCCAAAGAACACTTCTACCATCACCATGAACGGTTCAGAAAACGCAAACGTGAACTGAAAAACCGCCCAGAGCAAAACCAAAAAAATCGGTATTCCAAGCGCTCTGTGCAGAAATACGTGGTCCAGCATATCCGTAAACGTCCACTTCCCCTCCTCTTTCCTAACTGCGGATTCCATAATTCGCGCGATTGCATCGTATCGCCGCTCTGCAAGTATTACTTCCGGGTCTTCACCCAACACTTCACTCATATTATTTCGCAGCCTCCAATATATCGCCTCTCCGCGGGCTGTTCTCTATCAATTTCAGTACTTTATCATCCTTCTCTAACGTCTTTATCGCCAGCCATCTCGGTGGATACTTACTCGATAAACTCTCATCCTTACAAATCACGTTCCTCACCTTTTTTATCAACGATTCTATGTCGTCACCATAGCCCATAACTACTTTCCGCCTCGTTTCTTTATTCTTTGCCGCCGTAAATACCGCCTTTTTCAACTCGTCCACGCCTTCACCCGTGGGTGCAACTGTTGGCACTACCGGCACACCCAGAAATTCCGAGAGCTTATCTAGCTCTATCTCGGTACCTCTCGTTTTTACCATGTCCCACTGATTCAACGCGACCACGACATTCGCCTCTAACTCCAACAAAAGTAGTGTT
>QENJ01000369.1:1573-2959 GCA_013374505.1 Candidatus Methanophagaceae archaeon | reverse complement strand
CAAACGAATCCCGTGTATCCACTTTCGTTAACGTATGCTTACGAGGCATCTCAGACGATATTTTAGTTCCTTCTATCTTCAACAGCGCGTCCATAAAAAATCGGGTTTTCTCTAACTCTTCGTCCCAGTGCTGCACCCGCTCCCGCACCTTTGGAAACGAAGCCATCAACGCCACTAACGGCGCACCCATCACTGTACAGCCAAGCAATTGCGTCTCTTTTATGCCGAATTGACGGCCCGTAACGTCCCCTTTTGTCTTTGTAGTCGCAAATACGACATCCGCGAATTCGGCTGTTGTCGCAAGCACACCCGTTGGCGCAGGTGCTGCCATGCTTTTATGTCCGGAACCGACAACAAAATCAGCACCGATTTTCTTACCGTCAACAGGCATCACGCCAACCGTATAAGCGCCATTGTATAAAAACGGGATGTCATACTCCTTGCAGACCTTACCAATGCCATAAACATCGTGTTCATTCGCAAACATATAATCAAAATGCGAAATCGCCACCAGTTTCGGCTGTTTGCCCGTCTGCTCCTTCACCTCTTCTATCTTAGCCGCGGTATTCTCCGCAGTTATGATGTTCTGATTATCCACCCGGATTTCTTTCCAGGTTGCACCCACGGATTCTATTGCAAGACAAAGCGTATAGTGCGCCAGTGAAGATACCAGTGCAACGTCCCCTTTTTCGAGTAGGGCATTGGACACGACCTGAAACCCGTTTCGGGCTCCTCGCAACACACGAGCTACATCCATACCCACAAATTCCGCAAGTTCCGTCATAAATTCCGCAATCGGTGGTCGTTTTATGTAATCCAGCCTAAACGGTTTGAAACAGTAATCACAGACAGAGTAACCATCGCCATACGTAATCAACGCCTTTCTCGCTTCCAGTGTTAGCCTTCCCGCTGCTTGTATCGGGTCAATGTTTATGTACTCCTCCTCCCTCGTCCGTAACTCGATTTTATCCGTAAGATATTTCTGTTTTTGCTCTTTTTTCGACTCGAAAATCGTGTTCAGCTCAGTCCGAATGTTCTCCCACTCCTCTTTCTGTTCATTACTCAAGTGATGCCCGGGTGCCGTCTCCCGGAGGATTTGTCGCAGGTCCTCAAGACGGAACATCGCACCCAATATCTTTTCTATCATCTTTTTTCTCAACCTAATGTTATTTCGCCGTTTACGGTCATACCTGACGAGCTTCTAACCGCAGGTACTTCAAAAACTTTTCCAGGACCGGTATAGGAAGAGCAACATAAACCGCCTTTTTCCCGGTTTCACCTGTGTGATCCGGCAGCCGAATAGCCGCACCTTCTTTTTCCCATTCCACCTTCAGGTCTTTTTTACCGTACTTACGCACTAAATCTTTGAAAGTTGCGAATATCCGC
>QENJ01000369.1:0-1563 GCA_013374505.1 Candidatus Methanophagaceae archaeon | reverse complement strand
GACAAAAGGGGACGTTACGGGCCGTCAATTCGGCATAAAAGAGACGCAATTGCTTGGCTGTACAGTGATGGGTTTGATCTCGTAAATTGTGCATGTATCTCCGTTCAAGTACGGGCATGGCGATTTCAGGTAGTTATCCACCTCGTTATCGTCCAGTTTATCGAATAGGGCGTCACCGTCAAGTCTGACAAGCCGCTCTAAAGCTTCGTCATTCAGATGAATCGGCATCTCAGTACAGCATTTGCAGCATCTATCGCACTCGAAATGCTCTAATATTTCTAATGCCAACTGACCAAATCTGAGCCTGTCCTTTTCTATCGTCATAACGTTCTGTGATACGGAAAACCAGAAGAGGTCATCACCAACCAATTCCCGGTACTGCAACGTTTGCTTCTTTAGTTCCTCTTCGTTCATTTCTTATCGCTTATGTAATAAAGCACGGCAGGGGATTTAAATGTATGCGTTTCCCAAATTCCGCTTCTACTCTGATTTGTGCACTTTCAATTCACTTTACAGGCGATCTAATCCTATATCAAATCCGCCACTTTCAAATTCATAGTTTCCATTTCCATCTCTTCCTTCTCCCGATCAGTTTGCTTATCTCATCGCTTGTCACAATCCCGATAACCTTTCTATCTCGGTCTATGACGGGTAATGCCGAGATGTTATACTTATCCAACTTCCTTATCACCAGTTCAAGAGGTTCGTCTAAATCTGACGTCATCACTTTCCGTGTCATTATTTCCGATAATTCCTCGTGTCGTTTCGCTACCGCGGTGGATATATCCCAGGCTGTTACGATTCCCACTAGTTTCTCGTCCGCTGACACAACAGGGATATGCGTAGTTTGTGTCTCCAGCATCAATTTCGCCGTATCTGCTATGCTCGCCCCTTCACTTATCGGCTTTACGTCTCTTGTCATTACATCTTTCACCAGTGGCAGCTCACTCGTCTGTTTCATCGGTTTACATGTGGTATCGGTTGGCAATCGCTCTACCGGTAGCGCCAATAAAAATTCAGCCTTTTCTACTCTTGTCTTCAACTCCTGCGCCACTTTATTCGCCATGAAAAAACTGGAAAGAGGCGAACTTGGTACTTCTTTACCGCCTATATCAATCATACCGGATTTTAACTCTTCGTATGTTACTTTTCTTGATACCGGACGGTCACGTCTGCAAACACCATAATCGAGCACTTCCGTAACGATTTCGGCATCACGTATCGCAGTCTTCTTCGCTATTCCTTCGTTCAGTACAGGTATCGGTATTCCAATGCCGACATACAGTGACACACCATAGCCATAGAAACGGGCACCTTTGAGATACTCAGCACTCATATCCTTCATGTTGCCCGAGACCATCAATGTACCAAATCCGTTACCCGGATCGTGCTGCGTCCCCATCCCTATTACATACCCCTGCGAACCGCAAAGGAATATCCTCGTGCCAGGTCCTATGGTCTCGAAATCGGGATCATTTGTAAGGGGTGATAGTGTGCCGGCATACCTCTGATACGAATTCCGGGGATTTAGCATAATCGCCTGATTCAAATCATCGAGCGTGA
>QENJ01000346.1 GCA_013374505.1 Candidatus Methanophagaceae archaeon | reverse complement strand
GCACGCACCAAATCGCTTATATGACCGCGATGGATAAGGGCTGGTGGGAAGAAGACCTGAAGAAATTCGGGATAGCGAAAATCACAGAGCACGAATTCCCTTCGGGACCACCGGAGATGATTGCGATGAAAGCAGGCGAACTTGATGTTGCATACGTGGGTACTGCCTCGCCTATTACTGCCGTAGATAAGGGCCTGAACGCGAAGATAGTTGCTGCGGTGCAAATGAACGGCTCTGCTCTTGTTCTTTTACCTGAACATGCAGCGAACTATACATCTCCAACAGACCTGAAAGGGCTGAAAATTGCTACTTTCCCGCCTGGTTCAATACAGGATACCATACTCAAGAAATGGCTGAAGGATCACGGGTTAGACCCAGATCATGATCTTGAAATCATAGGTATGGGGCCTGGCGAGGCAGTAACGGCAATAGATGCTGGAGCTGTGAATGGCGTATTCCTTCCTGCTCCTTACCCTACGATAATAGAACAAAAGGGTACAGGTAAGATAGTAGCATATTCCGGCGAAATGTGGCCTAATCATGCCTGTTGCTGCTTATTAGTAAGCGGTGAACTAATCAAGGATCATCCAGAGCTCGTGGAGCAGATCGTAAGGACGCATATAAACGCAACTGAATATAACAAGGAGCACATGGATGAGGCTGCCGAGATATTTGCTAAGAAAGTACAGGGTTCGGAGATTGCGATAGTGAAAAAGTCGCTTGAGAACTGGGACGGGGAATGGATTTCAGACCCGCATCTCAAGATCAATTCGACTCTCGAATATGTAAAAGTGTACTATGAAATGGGGTACATAAATAAACTGCTAACCGAGGATGACCTCTTTGATACAAGCTTCTACGATAAAATCATGGGTATTTTTGACACAGACTCTCCAGCCAACCCATATCCAAGCATTTCCGGCACGCATAACGGTACAATCACACCAAAACAAACAATTACGGTGCAAAAGCTTTATACGTATCCATGCACAGGAACGGGTGGGCATACAGAATACGCTAAAATTTGTAATAATACCTGGAGCATCGAGACACTGCCGTGGACAGGATATAACGGCGATTGGCACATCCTCTCTTTCCCTGAATTATTTAAGTTGTGTGCAAACGAAACATACAACTATGAGATACGTACAAGCTCGTATCCACAGATTCATCATACTGATGCACTGCTAACAGTAAACGGGCGGATAAATTGTACTGAGTTTGTGGATGTAAATGGGAATAGATACGATAATTGGATTCCCGCGATTATATTGGGATGCAACGTGACGCCGAAACCACCTACAACCGGCGCTATCAAAATCACTTCGGACCCCATGGGTGCCATGATAGAATTCGATGGCGAAAGGACTGTTTGTCCTATGTCAATAACACCCACCACGATTACAACGTCCCCCGGTACCCATACGATTAAGCTTTCACAGGATGGCTATCAGGATTGGTCAACATCGGTAGAGGTAACGGCTGGCGGACTATCAGAAGTACATGGAACTTTGACACCAACGCCAACTCCGACACCAACGCCAACGCCAACGCCAACGCCAACACCCACAGAACCGGAAATATTGAGCAAAAGCAGTTATATTGACAGCTCAGGATATTTTAACGTAGTTGGCGAAGTAATAAACCCGCTATCAACTAGTATCGAATTCGTGAAGATTACGGCAACGTTCTATGATGCACAGAAAACAGTAATTGGAACAGATTTTAGTTACACAGAGTTAGATATTTTAAAACCAAATCAGAAATCACCTTTCGATCTAAGCTCGTATCCAGACAAAATAGATCCTGACAGTTACAAGCTAAAGGTATCATATAGGGAAACGGACGAAGAACCATTCAGTGGACTTAAAATTCTAAGTCACAGTGCAAGTATTGACGACTATGGTTATCATGAAATTGTAGGCGAAGTTAAGAATGAAGGGACTAATGATGCCAAATTTGTGAGAGTGGTTTGCACTTACTACGATGCCGGGGGCAGGGTTACAGGTACATCGTTTACTTATACCGCTTACGATATTGATGTAGGTGATAGCGCACCATTTGAACTGAGTTCATTTCCAAGAGAGTTGGTACCTGCTAACTATGAGCTTCAAGTTCAAGGCAGGCAAGCCTAAGTAGGACTGAAGAATGTAGAGGATTATTATCAATCCTCTTTTTTCAATATAAAAACATTAGGATCTGGTAAAAGAAAAATGAAAGGAAAAGCCATAGCTGCTTTACTTGAGCTGTAAACCTCCTCCATTATTGCCAAACTTTTTATAACTAAAATTTAAATGGTATTACAGGACATGATTGAAGTATACCCGAACTTATACGTGGGAACAGATTCCGATTGTTTCTTCGATAGCAGAGATGACTGGATAGTAGTTCATGCCTGCATATATCCGTGTCATCAGAAAGCTGTCGGTTATCATGGAAACCTTCACCCTTCACATCCAAACTATCATGTCCTTGAGAGAGGGTCTCATCTCTTTCTCAACATGATCGATCATGATACGCCACTATTCAACCCCCCCTCTTTTCGATTCTGCTTTGACTTTCATAGATCGTTATTTACCTGCTCGTAAGGTTTTGATCCATTGCAATAAAGGTAACTCCCGTGCTCCGTCACTTGCTCTCCTGCACTTAGCAAAACGTGCCCGAGTCATCAATTCAGAAAGTTATGCAACTGCAGCAACGGATTTTCGTACTAAGTTTCCAGGCTATCAACCAAGTCTGGGCATTCAGATATATCTCACTGAGCATTGGACCCAAATTAAATGATAAGAATGGAGCGGGATAAATAGATTTACGAACGGCAGATAAAGATTGTTGATGCGCAGATTGTCAGGTTGGTTTATGGTTTGTAGAGGCTGTCCCACAATTATCCAACAACGACAGATAGCATCCCTCTATCACAAAAATATTTAGTTCTAACATCTATGCCCTTTAGCGTTTGTCCTACGCA
>QENJ01000368.1 GCA_013374505.1 Candidatus Methanophagaceae archaeon | reverse complement strand
CAGGGTCATGAAAATGGTTCGTAAGCACATGGAGAACATTCTTGGCTATTATGACTTCAGCATTTCCACTGGTCCTCTCGAAGGTCTGAACAACAAAATCAAGGTGATGAAAAGACAGGCGTATGGTTTTCGAGACATGGAATTTTTCAAACTTCGTATCCTGACAATCCATGAAACCAAGTACCAATTGACGGGGGTTTGAATCGACTCAATACGGCCTAAATCCGGAAGAACCCAAATTTCCACCTTTTCTTCTATATCCTTCAAGATCCTCTGAAATTGCGCTTCGCTGATTGGTTTTTTGTGCAACGTCCTTAGCACCTGGCGTTGTGGATGCCCAGAAGTTGTGGATCCAGCATGCTCTGTCCAAAATATTTTCCAGTAATTTTCCATGACACTTAGCCTTTTTGCCATCGTTGAATAGATTCAGCGATGTATTCCATGTCGTTCAGGTTATAATCATGGGACACTGGAATTGAAATAATATGGGACTCCAGCCAGAGAGTATCATCAGTATCGACGCCACTGCTTTTGACATAGCCCAGATAGGTGAAGAAATACGGCTGCATTATGCCCAGCTTATCTATAGACATGGCGCTTTCTGTAACGATTGGCGGGTGCTTCTGAAGACGTCGGCCTTTCTCCTGACCTCGTCAACTGAGTATCGCTGGTCGCACAGTTTCGTCATGATGTGGGCCGCCAGCTTGTGACTCTCTTGAAATACCTCGGGAACCGTCCCCTGAATCGCCCAATGCACTGGGGGATAAATCTGTTCCCCAAAAAGAGCGTGGAGAGTGCGATTGCGTTGGCGTTCCCGCACGGGAAAAAAGCCAAGCGGAACAGTACCCAAGGGCAGTTCCAGAAACACGGCAAACTCCGGCAGTTCGTCGGCCAGAGCCAGATAGTTCTCAATCCTGCTTCGCGCTATTTCCTGATAGTCATAGACAGAGAGCATTAGCTGGCGCGCCAGCTCGCTCATTCTGAAGTAGCCATATGGCGTCATTTCGTATCCTCTTTAAATTTCATGGGGGAACAGATTCTTGTCCAAAAAGGGCCTTCAGTTTTTTCGATTGAATGGTATTATCTTATTTAAATTTCAGGGTAAATTTTGAAAAATGCAAATTGTCAGATCTATAACTACCTTATTTTAAGGCAAATTTGATTTTCAGAAGATTTGAAAATTGCGATTTACCATGAAATTTAAAGAGGCTAAGTCTATTGCGTTTTGAACATTCGTCAGCTAACCAGAATCCACCATGAAATTTAAAGAGGATACCTTTAGAAGTACAAAAACCACTTAAAATCTACAAAAAGTGTAGAAAATGCCATTTTTTCACCATTTTTGATGGTTGAATGAGACCCTTAATTAGCTTGTTAGTCTCAATTGTTACTACACTAAAAAAATAACATTGAATAATATCAAGTCGTTAAAAAAGTGTCAATGTTGATCTGGAAGATTCCGGTATAACTTCTCATTCGCTTAAAATATTCACACTTTGTCTAATTTCCAGTTTAGTATAGGTTGCAGCGTTCAAGCCCAGCCGCTCTAAAATATTAATTTGCAATTGTGACAGAGGCGTTAGATGCCTTGCCACACTATTTTTTGATTCAATTATCGTTAACGTGATCTTTGAAAAAGCTGTTAGAAGTTTTTTACTTGTTGGAATGTCGGTTAATTTCTTAGGATTCTCCGGGTGCAAACCTTCCAATTTGCTATCGTCCTTTTTCAGAGAACGTCTGACTACATACTCAATTAAGGTAAGAGTCCTTACTCCTAAAGTTAGAAAATGGGTTATGCCTTTAACCTGATCATTTCTTCTGACAAAAAATGGCGCTATATTCAATCGACTTTTTAACATGTTGAATATGTGTTCAACCCTGTATTCCTTGCGATAGCATTTCATCGCATCAATAAAACCAAGCCTCTTTTTTGACACATCGGTTACGTAAACTTTCCAGCCATACTTTTTAATTTCATCGTTTATCTTTTCTTTATTCCATCTGACATTTGTAATTTGATATCGGATCTTCTCTATGGTTTCCCGCTCTCTATTTGCACTGCCTTTGCCTTTTCCGACATACTTGGTTTTAGTCTCCACCTCTTTCTCATAGTCATAACTTAAGAAACCTTCTACCTTATGTTTCTTTAAGATCGATTCTACAGCAGTAATCAATTCAAACTCATCTGTAATCTGTCTTTTGCCTCGACCTCTCGCAGGTGTTAAGGCATATATCTTCTTCTCGGCATTTTGCAGACGTTTTTCTAATCCTTTTTCCTTTTGTTTTGCATAAGCCGGAGAATTTACGATCAATACACGTTCTGTCCATTTTTTCTCTTTTCCATCTATAATCCCTGATTGCTGACGTTCTATCTCATACCCTTTTGCTTTCAGTTCTTCTTTGTTCTTATTGTTGATCGCTGTGTATCTTATCAACTTATCTTTTTCGTCTAACAAGAGACCTTCTTCTACCCACTCATCCTTTTTTTTCGCTGTTTCACCCGTGTTAGGCAAAGGACACAAATAGTGTCCTTTGCATCCCTTAATATGCAAACGATTGTCAAAAGAACTTAATTTACAATCTCCTACATAAAGAACTCCCGACTTTTTAAGAACAGAGTTAATGCGATTTATAACCGGCACATATAATCCATCGTCAGCATTCTCTCCTGAAACTACATCGGTAGCTAACGGCATTCCAAGGGGATCAAGAGAACCTGTCATTACTTTTATCTGTGGGCGGTTAGGATCGTCCTTGCTATTACCAAATTGAAATATTCCTCCTTCAACAACTTTATGGTAACCTGATACGGTTGTAGCGTCACATCTGACAACCTCTTTTGGCAGTTCATATACCTCTATGGAATTCTCGCTCAAATCATTTTCTATTTTAATCCACCATTTTCTGTTACTGAAATGCCTTAGAAGGATAGCCAGCCTGTCATCTGTAAAATCGAGTTCATCTATTTCC
>QENJ01000345.1 GCA_013374505.1 Candidatus Methanophagaceae archaeon | reverse complement strand
ATAGTTATAGGAGGTATGAACAATGGACGGAATAGAAATAATTGATACAACTGCGGACAATATCAGTAATTACGGCGTTTGCGGCTACAAAGATATAAAGAGAGCAGGCTACCCAGAAAAGATAGAGTGGCTAAAAGACCGTTTTCCGGAAGGTCTGAAACTCAAGACTTTGTACTCAGATAAGGACGGAACTCAGGGTATGATTGAATATATACCAGGTGAATACTGCTGGCGACCGGTTGAAGCAAGCGGATACATGTTCATTCACTGTATTTTTGTCGGTTTCAAACGTGCTTACAAAGGAAAAGGTTATGCATCGCTTCTGCTGGCTGAATGCTTAAAAGACGCGAAAACGGCAAATAAGCATGGTGTAGCAGTGGTAACACGTAAAGGCGCATTTATGGCAGGCAAGGACTTATTCGTAAAGCACGGTTTTGAGGTTGTTGATACCGCGCCACCGGATTTTGAGTTACTTGTGAAAAAGTTCAACAAAAAAGCGCCCACACCGAAATTCAACGGCGATTGGGAAAAAAGACGGAGTCAATATGGCAACGGCTTAACGATAATCAGAGCAGATCAATGCCCTTACACGGTAAAGAATGTTAAAGAAATAAGCGCGACAGCAGAGAAAACATACGGTATAAAACCAAATATACTCAATCTAAAAACTCACGAGGACGCCCAGAACAGTCCATGCCCGTTTGGTATTTTTTGTATCGTATATAACGGAAACGTGATTGCGCACCATCCCATAAGCAATAAAAGGTTCACAAATATTATGGACAAGATTGTAAAATAATCATGAACTCGGATTCACGGTGCCTTAACAGTCGCAAGGATCTTATCAATAATATGATCGGACGTAATACCCTCGGCTTCGGCTTCATACGTCAAAATTAACCGATGCCGCAGCACCTCATGCGCTACCGCTTTAATATCCTCGGGGATGACGTAGCCGCGCCCATTTAGCAACGCATGCGCTTTTCCTGTAAGTATCAGCCATATTGACGCTCTTGGCGAAGCCCCGTATTCTATCAACCCCTCCATATCACCACCTAACTCGTAATTCGCGGGATACCGCGTAGCGTCCACGATTTCCGTGACATAATCCTCTATCTTCTCATCCGCGTAAATCCGTTGATTAAAACGCTGTATATCGATTACCTCATCCTCAGTCAGGACTTCAGCCGGCGTAATCTCAAATCCTTGCGTATTTCGTTGTATTATAGTTTTCTCCTCTTCTCTATTCGGATAGTCTATTAAAAGCTTAAGAGTGAACCTATCAACCTGAGCTTCCGGTAGTTTGTACGTGCCTTCGGTTTCTATCGGGTTTTGTGTCGCCATAACCATGAACGGTGTGTCTAACTTGAATGTTTCGCCCTGGATGCTCACCTGTCTCTCCTGCATGGCTTCTAACAATGCGGATTGTACCTTTGGCGGTGCTCGATTTATCTCATCCGCGAGTATAAAATTAGAGAATATTGGGCCTTTCTGTGCGCTAAAAGCCGCAGTCCGGTGCTCATATATCTTCGTGCCTGTGATGTCTGCGGGAAGCAGGTCAGGAGTAAATTGGATTCTGACGAATTTTGCCGTGAGTGTGTCTGATAGCGTTTTTACCATCAATGTCTTTGCCAGACCCGGGACGCCTTCCAAAAGAACATGCCCATCGGCAATAAGACAAATCAACAACTTATTCAATACGTGCTTCTGCCCTACGATAACTCGTTTCACTTCCTCTAAAACCACATTTAATCGTTTGGCGTACTCCTGTGCCTCTACATTTAACCGTTCGATTTCTTCGTACATTTTTATGCCCTCACCCTGCACGCTAAGTGCAATGGAGTCACCGCTAAGACACGCTATAAATAGGCAAGTCTGGACTCTTGCACTTCCAGCATCTCCACCTTTTTTATCCTGTCCAGCCGGAACACTCGCTTCTCATTCCGTAAGTGACAATACCCCTCTACATAGCTTTCACCTACTTCATAAGGGTCAATTACTCGTTCCGTCTCGTGAAAACCTTCTGAAAGATACACCATCTTTATCCTCTTAGCTTCATCTATCGCCGCTTCTATTAACTCCTTCTTCTGCTGTTTAGAATGAATTACTCCATCCTCCCCGCGGACAAAATCCTTTGGGTATATCTCCCGTTTCTTGAGTGCGATACGGCATTTCTCAATATTCGCACTTTCGATCACGAATATCCGTTCAGCCGGTTTTTTTACCACATATTGCCCTATCGCCTTTTCGACCTCGGCAGCCGTTATTGCATCCACCGCTTCCAGAAATATACCTTCTTCTTCTTTTATCAGATCCGCGAGCACTCCTCTTTTTGTCGTTATCACAGAAGAGTCAGAAATATCTTTTATTACCTGCGCTTGTATTTTAGCTTTTATCACACGCATCAGTTCGGGGTCGGCTTCTAAAAAGACACCACGTCTCAACTCCACATTGCCATACGACTCGCTCCATTCTTTTAGGCTGTACAGCACATTCTGAGGAATTTCCGCTTTTGCATTGTTCTTGAGCAGTTCGATTATTTTTTCCGCATCCATGCCGTTATCCATCGCACTCAAGAACGTTTTTTTTGTGAGCATGAAGATATGCGCCTTGTCAGCGGTTTTCATCTCGGAAATACGACTTAAAAGGAATAGAACATCTTCGGGTGTCTCAGGAAGTGCAATTATCTCAAAATTCGGCTGCACGATAACGCTCTTCACGCGCTCTTCCGTTCCACGTTGTATGCCAAAAAAAGCAGGTTTTAATAGGAATACTTGCCGGGCTTTATCCGTGGTATCTCGATGTTCTCCTTCTTCTAAGAGCCCTAACAGCCGCAGATGCGAGAAGATTCGATCCAGGCTCTTTTGATTCACCGCGAACCAATCTCGGGACCTCTGCTGGAATAACGCATTCCAGACACGTTTATAGAATAGATAGCGGTCATACCATACGTCCGCGTCCATGCGCTTCAG
>QENJ01000367.1 GCA_013374505.1 Candidatus Methanophagaceae archaeon | reverse complement strand
CCTTCCGTAACGCATCGAGCATGACCTTTGACGACCCTTTCACCTGCTTTATCTCCAGCCCAAATTCCCTTGCAAAGTTTACGACAGTTTTCGCGAATGCCACGTCCTTCTCATCGGCTTCGGAATAGCATATCTTCACGACACGTTTGTAATGGTTCGTCAATATTTTTATTATTTTCGGTGTATCCGCAGCGGCATTTCGGTTCATGCGACCCGCGGTGATATTAATAGCCGATTCCAGGATTACTTGCGGCTCTTTTATGATGGAAGCGCCAGCAGGACTCATAAAAAAAGTGCCTCTCTCTTCGCGTAGTAGCGATTGCACCTTTGACTTACCAATTGCAATTTCTATACAATTGTTCAGTATTTGCCCTTCTCCGTCTCGCGGTATTACCACCGGGACATCAGCACCGCGGATTACTCGCTCTACTTCTTGAGCACTGTTTCCGCACAAGCCATATCCTAATACGACAATATCCGCCACAGAACTCAATTTCTTTAGCCCTTCGTCTATCTCAGCCAGTAACTTATCCGGGTAATCATGCAGCCTCAACTCCGTCACTTTAATGATCAAAGAATCCGTGATATTGTGTTCACGAATTTCCTTTATGATTCTTTCAAGTGTCTTCTCTTTTATCTTTATTCCCGTATCTGCCAGGTCACCTAAAAAACGCTCTGTTACTTCTTTGTTTAGCACCCCGATCACAGGATTAATAGTTTCCGGCTGCACGACAAACACAGTATCAATGCCCGTGTTTTCTATTACCGTTTTTATTTCGGTACTCAAAATCTCACATGTGAGGATTCCGATGTGCATTTAAACCGGTTTTTACTGTATACGCCGTATGACCTTCTGGGGTAATACTTACTTACTCAAATAGCGGTGCATGAATCGGCACAACTTTTTTTTTTAGTGGCCACCTACAATCTTCGCACTATTTATTCCTCTTCTATCACTTCCACACCATATACATTCTCGAGGAACGCGATGCAATCTTCCCGCTTTATCCTATGCTTAGCCGGTATTTTCTGTTTCTGTATTCGCCGTTCTTTTATTCGGTACCCCGGCCGTTTTAAGGATACAGAAACGTCCATCCCAAAGATGCCTACTTTGGGGTCGTAAGGGATGCCAAAATCCGTGTGTTCCGCGATACCAAACGAGAAATTACCTATCGTGTCGAATTGATACGACATGAGGCGATTTTGTATGTTAAATGTGCGTTTGAGAAAGTCCGTTGCGCGGTCGCCTCGGAGCGTGACTTTACACGCAATTGCTTCGCCCTTTTTTATGCCAAATGTCTGTAATGTCTTTTTAGAAGCTATTTTTATAGGTTTCTGATTCGCAATTAATGGTTGACTCAATAGTCTCTCTGCCTTCGCTAACGTCTCTCCGCTCTCTCCAACACTCATGTTTATCACTACTTTATCCACTTCTATATTCCTCATCGAATTCTCAGACATTTATTTACTCCTTCGTACGTTTTCCCTTTAACAAACAAGCTAATATTACAATAGTACTGTTGTATTTCGGATTGTGAACTCATGAATTTTTAAACCCTGGTATCTCTACATTCTCTTCGCCCACTACGAATACATATTCTTCTATCGTCTCGAAACTGTCTCCGCCTTCCAGTGGCTTTATCTTCACCACATTGGATTCCGGGCTTCGCACAGTTCGTATCTCCTCTATTTCGCCCGTCTGCGCCGAATGCTTTCCACCTATTACCATCACTTTGCTGCCTTCCTTATATGCAAATTTCTGCAATATCTCGTTTGTATCCAATGAAATCATAACCGAATCGTGCGTTTTTATCTCCGCGCCAAGATCGCTGCTCGGTATGATGTTCCGGCCGTCATACAGGTTCAATTGTATCTGCCCGCCCTTTATCATCGTCTTGTTGTTCACCCTACACAGTTTCCCTGACTCCGCTTCCGCACCCAGCGCGACCAGCGATAATTTACCTTTATGGTCCAATACCACCATATAATTCGCGTCTATGGCGGGGATGGAGATGATGTCAAAGATGCCAATCGGGAACTTGTGATCCTTTCGCGGCTTACCGTCAATTAAGATGTTACCTTCGTGCAGTATCCGCTTCGCTTCTTTACTGTTGTCCGCTAATTTCAGCACGTCTCGTACAATTAATAGCAAAGGCATGCTCATACTCCTCTGGTGCGGCCCAGGCTTAGGCTTTACAGTCCAGTAAGCCGTCTTCCGTTCTATTCGCCAACTGCGTGGTGCCGCTATCCTCTTCTGATGTTTACCCATTTTCTTGCGTTGTTTAAGATGTTAAAGATAACAAAAGCTGTTGTAATATATATTTATTATTGAATTGAAAGGAAGAAGGATGTAGAATTATAAGACACAAAAAGACGTAAAATGTTAGAGTAGGAGAAATGTCAGAATATGTAGGTATTGCTTGTTTCTACACAGGATTATATACATCATCCCATTCCTTTGCGGCATCATTACATATACAAGGAGATTGCGAAGCGGCATGAGGTGCACATGCCACATTTTCACGTCAGCCGTGGCAAAGAGCGAGAGACAAGGTTGATCGTACACGAGGCGACAATGTTTCCTTTTCGGGGTCCTATATTGCATTACACATTGAATGCACCGTATCAGTACGCGGTATTCAAGCGAATAATAAAAGAAGCGGTGATAAAAACGGCGAGTAAACATGGAGATATAAAGGACGTGTTTCCCGATTCAGCTTAATATAATAAGCAGTGGTTAATTAATAAACTTTAATCCTATGCCAGACGAAGACTCACATTTAAACGAATCGCTGCGTAGAATAGCCAAAGGTGCAGGCTTTGTTCTTATAGGGACCTTAATAGGCAGAGCTTTTGGCTACGGCTCAAGGATATTAATCGCGAGATTCTTAGGCGTAAGCGATTACGGTTTAATCTCGCTCGGTTTTGCCGCTTTAACAATGGCTGCTGCGCTCGCTGCGCTTGGACTTTCTACAGGCGTTACTCGTCATGTCGCA
>QENJ01000366.1 GCA_013374505.1 Candidatus Methanophagaceae archaeon | reverse complement strand
TATCGCAGTGGGAACGTCTGAGATACAGAGACTGGTGATAGCACGGGAAGAGTTGCGGAATTTTTGACCGCAAAGAATAAAAGGTAGTACAATTAAAGATTACGGTGGTGAACACGAAAAAATGGTGAAGAAGAAGGGGAAAGAGAAAGATACAACGAGATGGCAAAGAACAGCAATGGGCCTATTAATGGCGTTGATTATGATTGGTTCGGTAGTTGCGATGATGATGCAGTTTTGAACCGCTATATTAACGCGTTTGTGTGTATGACCTGTGGTGCTGCGTTGTAGCTGCTCTTAATGCACTTATTTACATATTGAACGTTTATTCCTGTGTTACTTTTTCACACCGGAAATCATGAAATGACGAATAGTTGGGCCCAACTAACCATCCCTACCGATTCATACGCGCCGTGTCACTCGTCTTCACCGTAATAATCGGCACTTCCTGAATACCACTTCATCCGCACCGTGTCACCCGTCTCCACCAGTTGGGACAACGATTTAATCGCCACATCATCCCAATAAACATTCACAGTTTTTGGAAGCTTATTCACGTCCTCGTTCGCATACACCCTCAGCATCAACTCGTTGTTTCCTTCTACTAGATACACCGGAATATCCACGAGTTTCCAGTCTGATTCAAAAAATATGCCTGTGACGGTATGGTGGGATGACGTACAGATAGAGCAATTCGAGACGATTCTAAAGCAAACCGCCACTTCGTTCTATGTCCTTGATGCCGATTGTGGTGTGGATTCATATCCAACTGAATTATATCTCGGTGAGCTGGCTGATGTCTTTGTGGGGGTAGAAAACCAAGAGCATGAACCCGTAACGTACATCTTACAGGTGAAACTGGGTGGTGAATTGCTCAAAACAGAAACGGTGATACTTGAAGATGGCTATAGCATGGAACAACCAATATCCTTCACGCCTACTCTGATAGGACCACTGCTAAAGCTAGAGTTCCTTTTATTCAAAAATACCGTGACGGAAAAGCCGTATAAAGAATTCGTCCTATGGGTACCTTCCGAAATAGACTATAACAATTTAGCTGTGCTTAGCAACTATGTGGTGTTCCCGCTACCAGAAATAGAAAACGGCAACATGGAATCTTTTGGCGGATGGACGACCGAAAATGCAACCAACTTTACCGCGTTTCTAACCGATTCCGCTTACGTTTCGCCTGTTCATTCTTATGCGACCAGTTATCAGTCCACGACCGCAGCACCACTCGATAGTTACGCCTGCATTTGCCAGAACATAACGACAGCAAAATATCCCGCCGTAGTTGTTTTATCGTTCAATGTAAAGGATTCATGTACCGAGAATAAGGCAGATGCTTTTATAAAACTGGTCCGTTTGGACGACAGAGTAATCTGGACGGATGACGTAGCAGGAGATGATGGCTGGCGGCATATTAAAGTTCCGGTCACTCTGAATGCAGCAACGACAAAACTGATGTTGGGTCTATATACAAAAGCCGAAGGTGCGGCGGATTTCCCTGTTGACGTCTGGTGGGATGATGTAGTGATAGAACCGATAACAAAGGCACCTGAGAAGGCTACTTCTTCGTTCTATGTGCTGGATGCAAACGGGACAGAGGAGAACTACCCAACAAAACTACACCTTGGCGAACCTGCAGAGGTCCTTGTGGGGATAAAGAATGACGAGCATACCGAAATGAACTATATCCTGCAGATAAAACAGGATGACAGCCTGCTTAGAACAGAGAGCAGATGGCTTAAGCGCTGGGACAGTGATGAATGGGTGATTCCGTTCGTGCCGGACCATGTGGGCGAGAACCAAAAGCTCGGGTTCTTGCTATATGAAGAGTTTGTAAAAGGAGAGCCATATAAACGTTTCTATCTCTGGACCTCCACGGATGTGAACTTTGACAATTTAGAGCCGTTATTGAGCTACGAGATTTCTCCGCTCCCAAAGATAAAAGGCGGCGACATGGACAGCCTATCTGCGTGGACGGTTACGCACACGGGAGGTTTTAGAGGCGGTTCTAGCACAGAAGAATATGTTTCACCGTTATACTCATGCCGTGTTGAGCAGTACGACAATACCGCTAAAGATGATTACATGGAACTTTCGCAGCAGTTTTATGCACAGGATTCCGGAGTTGTAGTTATGTCGTTTAATGTACGTGATTCGTATACGAATGATGTACGTGATGCGTATCCGGAGACTGCAACGGATGCGAAGAATATAAGCAAGCAGGTGCTGATCAATGACGAGGTAATCTGGGACAAGGGCCTATTGGGTAAGAATGAAGGGTATGAGGGCTGGGTAGTGGAGAAATATGTATGGGGGGCAGATACGTGGGATATAAAGAAGCCCCGGGTGAAATCCGGCTGGAAACTCGTGGATATTCCGGTGTATCTAGTAGAAGGAAACAACGAGTTGATGCTGAGGGTGTATGCGAACGAGGACGTGAATAAGCTTCCAAAAACTGTGAATGTTTATTGGGATGATGTGGCGATTAAATCGTTGTCCCAACTGGTGGAGACGGGTGACACGGTGCGGATGAAGTGGTATTCAGGAAGTGCCGATTATTACGGTGAAGACGAGTGACACGGCGCGTATGAATCGGTAGGGATGGTTAGTTGGGCCCAACTATTCGTCATTTCATGATTTCCGGTGTGAAAAAGTAACACAGGAATAAACGTTCAATATGTAAATAAGTGCATTAAGAGCAGCTACAACGCAGCACCACAGGTCATACACACAAACGCGTTAATATAGCGGTTCAAAACTGCATCATCATCGCAACTACCGAACCAATCATAATCAACGCCATTAATAGGCCCATTGCTGTTCTTTGCCATCTCGTTGTATCTTTCTCTTTCCCCTTCTTCTTCACCATTTTTTCGTGTTCACCACCGTAATCTTTAATTGTACTACCTTTTATTCTTTGCGGTCAAAAATTCCGCAACTCTTCCCGTGCTATCACCAGTCTCTGTATCTCAGACGTTCCCACTGCGATA
>QENJ01000365.1 GCA_013374505.1 Candidatus Methanophagaceae archaeon | reverse complement strand
ATTCCTTGCAGATATGGGCTGCGTGTCCTTTTCCCGAGAATTTCTCGTTTGGCAGGATCCCCCAGCATACCTTACAGAAATGTCCGCGATACCGTTTCTTCTTCGCCATCTTTACACTTCTTTGTGAGTGAGTTGGGAGACCGTAATATTTCTTGTACTCTGGTTTTTTTTATTTGGAATTAGATCCGGTTTATATCTGCGAAGTGTATATGATTAAATAAAATGGTATTTGGTGGTGTTAACCTTTCCCTTATACGCTTGAAGGCAGATGATAATACTGAATAGCTAGTTTTCGTTTAATAATCCCCTCTTCTAATATCATTTATTCGCCCTTGTATTTCTCTTTCCTTAGCTTCATATCCATCTAATCGCTCATGTGCTCTTTTATCTTTCCTAATGTCCTCAACACTGTTGAAGACCGTTACAACATCAGTTATCGCATAACTAACACTAAATTATAATCCCGCATTTGCGCGGGTCTACCATAGGGGGTAAGGGGAGAGGCTCCCCTAAAAAAGAAAATCGAAAAAATGCCAAAAAGTGTGTACAAAGCCAAAAAGAGTTGAAAAATGAGAATTGGCAGCTATAGGGAAGCCCGAAAGTTTTCTGTATAACATTCCACTTTTCGCTCTTTTAGCTAACACTTTGGTTTTTTAGAGCACTGCCAAAGCGTGAATAGGGATTCATAGCCCTAAAATAATGGATTCCGAGCTCATGTGTAAGTTGTTTAGTTCCTGATCGGAGTGCTGCAAAAGGTTATAACCTGACATCACAAGTTTTATAGGCTACAATATTTTTTTCTCTACTAAATCACAATCTATGGTGCATTAAGCCGCTATAATCAGCCGAAAGCATTATGCTTGTGTGACCCACATATAGGCTACACTGCGAAAACAAGAATAAAAAGGATAACCCTTTGTTTTTGTGACGACCAATGAACTGATGAGTTCGTTAAGGTTGTACCTATACAACGCTGAAACTCAGGTTATAACCTGCAACTTTATGCAAAGTAAAAGAGGAAGATAAACCCGGATCTAATTCCAAATAAAAAAAACCAGAGTACAAGAAATATTACGGTCTCCCAACTCACTCACAAAGAAGTGTAAAGATGGCGAAGAAGAAACGGTATCGCGGACATTTCTGTAAGGTATGCTGGGGGATCCTGCCAAACGAGAAATTCTCGGGAAAAGGACACGCAGCCCATATCTGCAAGGAATGTGCCAAGAAAGTAATCGCGGCTTTTCGGAAAGGCCCCTTTATCTGACGGGATTGAATGCTCGGAGGAGGATTTCTTAGACGAAGCATAGATTGAATAAGCAAATCCATACACAAGAGCAAGTTTTGGGGTTGGAATTGGAATATTCTTTATAGCGCCTGTTTCATTTTTAAATTAAAATAGCAATTGGAGTTTGATATAATCATGCACACAATCCACCTCCGCCCGCGCAAAGCCCCGCAATTCATTACGGGTGAAGCACGGTTGGAACTATAAATTGGACTATATCGCTATGAAGATGAAAGGAAAATGGACAAAATTTTGCCCTAAATGTGGCAAAACGACGGATGAACTGTTTGAATCGGTATGTAAAGAGTGCTTCACCGCCGGCATAAATTTAATTGACCCGGAGCAGATGAATGTAACGATAAGTAAGTGCAAGCACTGTGGCGGTTATTTCAAGGGTAAAGAGCGGACGAGCATAGAGGATGCAGTTGTGGACTCGGTAAGGAAAGAACTAAAAAGAAAGTGTAGCGGTAAGATAAACGAGCTAAAAATTGATTTAATAGCCGAAGAGGACAGAACGAGAGCGGTATTGAACGTGCGAACGGAGATAAAAGGTGTAGAGCTCGAAGAGACAGGTGAAATAGAAGTTTTTTTTAACACGGGGCTTTGTGAAACGTGTAACAGGATAGCGAGTGGATACTATGCGGGTATAGTGCAGATAAGAGCAGACGACCGGTTTCCTATGGAGGAAGAGATTGCCCTAGCGGAAAAGATTGCGTATTCCGTGTTAGATAAGTCGGATTTTATTTCTAAAGAGACAACGTTGAAAGAGGGGCTAGATATTTATGTCAGTAGCATAGATTGTGGTCGCAAGATTTCGCGGGGGATAGTGGATAGAATAGGTGGAAGTTTCTCAGAGAGTAGCAAATTATATGGACGTAAAGACGGCAGGAACATATATAGAGTCTCTTTTTCCGTGCGGTTACCGGAATTTAAGGAAGGCACGGTGCTGAGAATAGGTGATAAAACAATTTCGGTGGTGCGCATGATAAAAGGTAAAGGCATAGAGTGCGTAGATGTAAATACACATGAAAGAGTGCTATTGCGTAAGCAAGAGACGAAGAAGTTGAAGTTTCAGTGAATTTTTAATCCGTCTCTTATTCATATAAAAAATCAGGCATTTATTGTTTTACACACTATGGACCCGAAGCTGAAGAAGAAGGACAACTGTATTCTAAGGGCACTGCTTGAGAACGGGCGGCTTTCTTATTCAGAACTCGGCAGAAGATGTGGGATAAGCAGGCAAGTCGCTTTTGAACGAGTGAAGAAGCTGACAACGGACGGTGTGATAACTGGTTATTCGGTGTGTCTGGATGCGGATAAGCTAGGCTTCTCATTCGTGGCTTATGTCCTGCTAATCGCAAAGCCCGATGAGAACCTGAGGACAGAACTCGAAGAGTTCCTGAGTAATAGCAAAAATGTGAAGAAAATACAACTACTCTTCGGCCGGTTTGATTTCTTTCTTGAGCTTCTTTTCCGGGATAAAGACGAAATAACGGAATTCATAAGGCACATGCACTCTTTTGGGGCGGTTGAGCGAACAGAAACATTTATAGTATATCAAACTCCAATTGCTATTTTAATTTAAAAATGAAACAGGCGCTATAAAGAATATTCCAATTCCAACCCCAAAACTTGCTCTTGTGTATGGATTTGCTTATTCAATCTATGCTTCGTCTAAGAAATCCTCCTCCGAGCATTCAATCCCGTCAGATAAAGGGGCCTTTCCGAAAAGCCGCGATTAC
>QENJ01000364.1 GCA_013374505.1 Candidatus Methanophagaceae archaeon | reverse complement strand
ATTATTCTTCTGGCTTCTTTAGCTGCAAATGCTTCATAAAGAGACCCTGGTTTATGAGTATTAAGATTGTCTTGGACAACTACTATTTTTTCAGCATCAGGAAAATGAATATCTACCAAATCTTTCATACAGTGTGCCCAATCAATCTTTGTCCTTCGATCCGTCACTTTTACATGACGCCAGCCCTCTAATGGAGCAAACATCATAAACAAATTGCTAACTCCATTACGTTCATATTCATAATCATATTTCTCGACGCTTCCTTTTTTCATAGGTAACGGAACCTTTACTTCTTTAACCTGTTGTTTACTGCTCTCATCTATACAAACTTGCGGTCTCTTTTTGTCGCGTGGTCTTTTATATACTTCCAGAACATCTTCCATCGCACATACAAAATCTGCATTTGCCTTCGGCGGTATACACCACTGATCTTTTAACCATGGTTTAATTTCGTTTTTTTTAAAGTCTGGCGTATTGTTTCTGTCGAGATACTTTCAAAAATTTCCAACTCCACCATTTTATCTGCTAACATTTTTAGCGTCCATCTACTTCGACCTTCTGGCGCTTTCATACAAGCTGTCGCTATCAACCGAGCCTCTTTATCCCCGTCAAACTTTCGAAACTTTTCTCGGTTAGGACTTTTTCCATTTAACGCCGCCTCTAACCCCTCTTCTACAAAACGTGTTCGTATTCTCTACCGTCGCTGTACCAACTTCAAATGCCTCACTTATCTTTTTGTCTTTCCATGCTCCCTTTTTTTGACATTCATCTGCTTTTAGTAATATTTCTGCATGTCTCCGTTTTTTCCCTGATACTTTTCCTTTCTTCACTATCCTTCTTAATTCTTCGCGTTCTTCTTTTGTTAATTTAACCTTGTATATTTTTGCTGGCATGATCCTCCTCCTTTTTCTTTATCATACCAGTTTTTTTCTATTTCACCACATTATTCATCATTTTTAAACTGTCAGGGTACTAGGTTCTTTTGAAGTTGCAAATTCAGCATTATGTTGATATTTGCAACAAATACACCAAAATGTATAGCATAGTCAAAAGAAAAAGTAAAGTAATAATAACTAGTAAAGAGTAATTAAATTGACAATCTTCGGTTTGCAATATGACTGTAAGTTTCTGTAATATTAGACTTTATTGGTTTTCGTTCAGGCACTAAATAGCAAACAACGTCCCCCATTAGGTTAGTCCCCCATTACGTTACTTACGTCAGGGCTGCCCAGCGAGCCCCAGGATTGACAATTGGATTTTTATAATGTACGCTTCTTTCCGAAATCCGATTGGAATTTGCTTGGAGGAAACAGCATATGCAAGAAGAATATACTGGAAGACTATTGGATGATGGGCACCTCTACATTCCGAAAGAGATCATTGATAAGCTGAAGATACATAAAGGGAGCAGGTTGCGCGTATCAGTTAAGGTGGAAGGAAAGGCAAAAAAGGAAAAGATTCTAGCTTACGCTGGCCTATTTTCTGACCTGACAGAAGAAGAACAGAGGCGCTTTGATGAATCCATTAAAAGGAGAAGTTTCTTTGGTGAGAGAAAAGTGAAAATATGAAAAGATGCACTCTAGACACCAATATCATTACTGCCTTTCTGAAAAAAGATTTAAGGGTGGTAAGGAGAGTTTCAGATTACCTGGAATATTTTGATCGGCTTACGATTAATATTATCTCTTATTACGAAATCCTGAGAGGGCTCAAAGACCTTGGAAACAAGGAAAAACTAAGGAGGTTCAAGGAATTCGTCCAGGAAAACGAATTCGTGTCGATTAGAAAAAACCGGTTGTAAAGGCTGCGGAAATCTATGCCTACCTGAAGAAACAAGGAAATCTGATCGAGGATGCAGATATTTTGATGGCTTCTATTGCCATTGTTGAAGATTTGGTTCTCATACCCAACAATCTTAAGCATTTCGAAAGAATAGAGAGTTTAGTGACAGAAAACTGGTTGGCAGATTGAGATATCAAGTGCAACCAACAATTCTCTGAGCCGGGAACTATCACCAATACCCTTTTCAACATAGTCAACAACATTTTCGTTTCCACGTTCCCAACGATCTCTACGTTCTCAACGAGCCCAGAAGTAAGTCCAGTTAGTCAAGGACGTCCCCCAAAATGCGCAAAATGCGGAAATTTATTTCGGCCCTTGCTGTGTTTAAAGCTTTTGATAAACAAAAAGGGTGCGAAACTTGAGTAAGGAAGCTAATTATGGCTACAAAATCAATGAGATATGAGGAACAATTGGATTGTGAAATAAAAAAGTTGCCTGGAGAGTATTTGCCTAACCTTCTTCAGATTGTCCGTCTATTCCGCGAGAGCGTAACATTAAAGCCTGCTGAGGATAGCTTTCGCCAAGGATGGAAAGAATCAATGGTAGGCGAAACTCGTCCTGTGTCAGAATTATGGAATGGTATTAATGCCGACTGATTCGCCACAATCTATTTATGTTGAGTACACTCTGGAATTCAAGCGCAGCTTGCGAAAGCTGGCCAGAAAATATCGCAGTATTCGAACCGATGTTAAACCTATCATTAAGCGACTACAGGCAGGTGATCTTATTGGAGATCAGATTGCGGGAACAGGCAATACACTTTTCAAGGCGAGAGTGAAAAATAGTGACATTCAAAAAGGCAAGAGTTCGGGTTATCGACTGATTCACTGGTTCCGGACTTCGAAAGATATTATTCTTGTGACCATCTATTCTAAACTCGATCAGGGAGACACCTCGACGAAAGAAATACGCCGAATTATAAAACAGTTTCAGAATTTGTGAAAAACTGTCTGTTTGTATACGTACAACATTAAGTCAGCCTATAACTTACATTTCGCACTTAAATAACACAACATGTTGTGGTGTGTGGCAAACTATTGTCTATATGTTGCATAAGTTAATTATCACATTTTTTTGCTGAAAAAGTGCTAATAACTTACCACCCCCTATGTTGTGGTTAGTGGTGCACGTTATGCAATATGTGGTATGTCTAATTCAAGAATCACATGTTTTTAAGTGCGAAATGTAGGCTATAAGATTAAAA
>QENJ01000363.1 GCA_013374505.1 Candidatus Methanophagaceae archaeon | reverse complement strand
ATCCTTTTGTTTAACGTTAGTTCCACAGTTCCACACCTGTTAATACAATGCACGCCTCGAAGCACTTGGTCCCCACAAAATAAACCATGCCCCAACCTCTTGTAATTTCTTCTTACTTTGGCAAGCTTTTCTTGGTCTTTTTATTTCATTGCCTTGCGTATCTACAAACACTAACTCGTTATCATAAATTTCTTTTAGCCACGCAGCCTCCTGATCCTGACTCACTTTTGGCGCCGGTTCTTTTGGCGGTTCGGTTGCAACGTCATTAGGCCACCGCGGGCGTCCGCCTTTCGTTGCGTTTCCGCCAAAAACGCCCCTGGCATCAATAGGATCATTCGGATAATTCCTGAAATCGGGAGGATACCCAATTTCACCATCATCATCCTCTTTGTTAAGTCGCAGGACTTCTATAAGGGCGGGTGGCAACTCTTCCTTGTCTTTCTTCAAGGAATACCAGGTTGTGTCTTTCGTAGAATTCCATTTTTGGTAACGATCAGACCCTATTGTGATAGAGCTTTGATTCCGGTCAACTGTGATGCAGCAACTTCCCAAACCAATAGCTTTCCCCAAGCCTATTTTGTGCCCAATGCCTTCATGGAGTTCCAGAGCTAGAATAAAATTTTCAAATTCTTCTTTGTCAAGATTCTCCACATAGACTTCAAACTCAAACTTATTTCCAACCTTAGCGTATTCCTCAATCGCGATGGAATGGCACGCTTCATGCTCATTTACAAAGAATTTAGTATCTTTGCCATGATGATAGTAAAATTTACGCCCGGCAATAGGGCCATTTCTTTGCCCCTTTTTTCCGTAAGTGGGATGATGGCTTGGTTTGGGGCTGGAAAGGACCTTCAAGAAATGGAATGGTTTGCCGCTGAGAGATCGATTTGATATCGGAGTTTCAGGCGTAAGGTTTCCTTCAACAAGAACTACATCAATAAATACAACTCTCCCTTGGCAATGGAGTTTATCGCCCTCTATAGTGCCGAACAGCCTGCAGGCAGAACAAAGGTTGTGCAGGTCATTGCATTCAGTATTTTTATGTCCACCCACATTTTTATACCCAATAGCGGAGGGCAACTTTAAACAGGAATTTGTAATTACCTCGTATACTGAACGAATCATCCCCTTTAATGATGTGCCTTGTAAAAATATTTGTCCATGCCTATTTCGACGAAAGTTGAAGCATTTAATTTCTGAACATAGTTCTCCGCGTCTTTGTCCACTTTTAAACTTCAGTAGTGTCCCATCCGTATCCTTTAATTGATACAAGCGGGAATTTCTTTGATCAATGGAAATAAGCGGAGTCAAAACTTCAAGTGTGCATTTAAGCATCCCGCTATATCTCTTCTTATGGAATTGCAACCTTCCAGGGTAACCTGAACGATCCGGCCTGGATTCCAGCGGCACAAAGTTATATGGATTTATCTGTGTCATTCTCTCCCCCCTCTTGCTCGTCATTTTTCATCTCGAAACCAACACAACGCATGAATTCTCCTTTTTCTTTGTGTCGGTATCTTCGAACCACGATACGCGGAGTTTTACGATCCTTTTTTGCCTGTTCAAATTCTGCCTTATCAAGTTTAATCGGATATCTTTGGATTTTCGGAATTTCATTGGCATAAAAAAGGGGACCACCAGCAGGATTGCTTTCAGGATCATCTTCAGGATTGATCCAATCTCCCCAAAGGATCATTGAGGAATCATTTCCGTCTTTTTCAATGGCAAGCGACTCTTTATCATGCTGCTCCTTATCATGCTGCTCCTTAAAATCTTCCGGCAAATTGCCTTCATCCAGAATAAGCGCAGCATGTATTGATTTGTCAGGACCAGGATTGCTTTGCCAGCGATATTCCCCTTTATCACCAAAGAGTCGTCCTGCCGGCCATTCTTCAAGATTGTTCCAATCCGGCACTTCGTCTTTATGGGCAAGCTGTGCCTTCATTATCCCTTCCAGCCATGCATAGCTGAATGAATTCGTCAGATCCGCAAGATCCGGATGTCTCTTTAAATCTTTGGCAAAGCCGATGATTGGGCTCATGTCACCTTCTCCTTTGACTGATGTTTAAGTTTTTCTGCACGACCTTGAAGCTTTGCTATATGCTTATTGAAGAATGGTGCAATTTCGCTCCAAAAGACACCTATATCGGTAACAGTAACGCTTTGATACAAAGACAAACCGTCATTCTTCTTAGCTTCGAAATGATCAAAGGAAGGCGCTTCGCAAATATTTATATCGTAATAATTGCGCTCTGTGGCGCCAGTCATGAGACTTCCCATATGCTCAATATGAGTGGGTATTGCAGGATATGTCAAAGTTATTTCCGTGATTTCTCCTTTCACCTGCCCGAAGCCTTTGGTCTTGCCATAACCGATCGGCACCAGACCCTTTTCAAAGTCCAGGAAAACGTATGCAAGGAGACCAAGTTGCCATAGTTCAAAATTAACGACTGTAACGGTCGTGATAAACATGGTGTTTTCCAGAACATGATAACACATGTTTGCCCCCTTGAAGACTCCACCCGTGAATCGATTAATTCCAATCATATCCCTGTAAACAGATTCATAGCTCCTTATATCAGCATCAGTGAAGCATATGCGACTGGCAAGCCCGGCGCATCCGAAAAGTTTGCAGGCAGAACATGCTGTGGCATACTTGCTCCGATTATTTTCCCCTTCTCCCAAACGCTTTGAACACCCAAGGTTCTTTTTGTCTTTTTGTTCAAAAGGGTTGCAAGCTGTCAAATGAGGAGGGGTATCTGCAGGAAGCAGGGATCGAATAATACGTTCCGCCAAAGCACGAAAGGGTCCCCGAATGGAAGTGCCAGGGACATAAAACGGCATTTTGGGTGGTTTGTTGTTACAGTTCTTAGCTACCGTTTCAAGCTCTTCTTTGCTGAGATGGCTCATGAACAGGCAATCAGGAAACCCCTCTTCTCCGCTTCCTTTTTCGCAGTCAGCATACCTTTCATCCCGTATAAGGAGCGGCCCTTTGCATGTTAACTCCCACTTAAATACAGCCTCACAAAATCTGCGTTTTAACATCA
>QENJ01000344.1 GCA_013374505.1 Candidatus Methanophagaceae archaeon | reverse complement strand
GCATCAGGTCTTTTTGATGCCGCTCTAAATTATCTTTGGGATGAGACAATTATTGAACTCAGGAAAAGAGTTGAACAATATGATTTATCATATTTTTATGACCAAGCGATTCATGGTGCAGACAGAAGAAGAGGGTTTAAAGACGAGTCAGATTTAGTCAAACTTAGTGATAGTGAGTTAATTGAAGGTGCTAGACAAATTGGATTAATATCTGACATAGGCTTTAAGCACCTTGATTATATCAACTATATGCGGAATAGGGCCAGTGCTGCACATCCAAATCAAAATGAGATTACTGGTTTACAGTTAATCACTTGGCTTCAGACTTGCATAAATGAAGTAATCTCACTACCACTTTCGAACATTGCTGTCGAGATAAAAAAGTTACTTAAAAATATCAAAGAAAATCCGCTTTCAGAAGACGATGCTAAAACTATTGGACCCTTATTCCTTGAATTATCACATGAACAGGCTGGTTCCTTATTATCTGGTTTTTTTGGTATTTATTGCGATCAAGATACAATGCCACAAACACGAGATAATATTCACCTACTTCTTCCAGAGCTATGGATCGCTGTGACAGAAGAAACAAAGAATAAAATAGGAATGAAATATGCCAATTATAAAGTTAATAATTATAAGCCAGAAGCAAAACTTGCCCGTAAGTTTCTCGAGCTTGTAGGGGGTCTGGCGTATATACCCGAATCACTTAAGATCGCGGAAATAGATACCGCAATAAATAATTTACTTCAAGCTCATCGCAATATTGATAATTTCTACCACGAACCGCCGTTTGCTCGCGCTCTTCGGAATTTAATCAGTAATACGGGATCAATTCCAAAGCAACTCCGAAAGACCTATGTTTTTGCACTTGTAGAGGTTTTTTTAACTAATGGGAGTGGAGTAGCTTGGAACGCTGAACCAATCTATATTGATTTGATAAAGAGATTTGATTCATTTCAAGCAATGATTGCCATTCTCTCTTTTAAAGATCAGAGAATTGCAAGTATGCTACAGTTAAAATTATGTGAAACAAAGTTTAGGGCATTATTGCAGATATTAAAAGTCAAAGTTACATCAAATATCCTTAAAGATTTAATTTTGGATATCGAAGAGCTTGGAGGTTCAATGGACATGTTGCGTACTGATCCAAAAATAACGAAGAAAGCAAAAGATTTGCTTAAAATTATTAAGGGGAAATCTTAAATAGATAAGATTATAGTAATACCTAATTAGAGTAGTGAATATGCGGTATTTTGGCTAACTGCGCATTGTCGAGTTGTTTTGCAAATTTGCTTCACCCAACTATTTGCTTTGCAAACTCCTTTTATCCACAAATGGGTGGCAGAACAAAACTCCTTTGGGAAAAATTAGAGCACCGCAGCTAGCACATAAGTAATTCAAATCCTCCAATTCAGTACAAAATGCTCATTTCGCCGGTATTATAAGTGGTATTTCAATTTAAAACGCCCCTTAAACCTCACAACATTCAGCCCACCACGCACATAATAATGACAGTATCTATACCTACAAATTGGCATCATGCGTTAGAAAATTATCGAAACAACTTGTAACAGGTTAACCCGCTGACGTTCTAACTCGACTAGAACCCGACAAGACTCAATACACAACCTCATCCAGCAAATCGCCCTTGATCGCCTCTTTCACTTCACGTGCTATTCTCCTTCCCGTGCTCATTGGCACATCGTAAAGCAACTGCGAGTACGGTGAACCATTAATAAACAGATTAGTACCCGCGACAATCCTGGCAGAAATCTCAAATGCGATAAACACCAGATCTTCTGTGCATACAGTTTCTATGCAGAAAGGCCCGGTCAAACCCGGACTGAACAGCTCCCGCGATGTTTCGGTTACTTTCTGACCCATTTCCAGTACTCGTGGTAGGAGCGACTCCCGGATAACAACCGGTAGATTACCCGTAACAACAAACGAAGGTTCCGGAAGACTATCCTGAAGTATATGAGACAGCCGGGCGATACCGTCAATATTGGATTCATACCGGATGTCCATACTGAGGAGTTCTACTTTATCATTTAACGGTGAATAGAAATAGTGCGGATAGAACCGCGTGCCTATTACGTACTCCTGCAGGGTATACATATCCTTATCTATAATCTCCAGCGCCTTGTGCTTCTGTTCAAACTCTTCGGGATTACTTGCAAGGATATAACCCCGCCCGCCTTTAGCACCCGGAAATTTTACCAGTACTAACCTATCTATATCAGCCGGGTCATTGAATTCCTGGGGCACTCGCAGCCCGGCACGCAGCAACCATTCCCGCTCCTTATTACGGTCGGATTCCCAGTCCAGAACCTTGCGATTACCGAACATAGGCACAGCGAGTTCGTTCTCGATCCTGACAGGCGAGAGATACTCCACAAATGAACCATGCGGTATAAGTATCGCGTTTCGTTCTATCAATCGTTCCTGAAACGCCGTTTCCAGTACTTGTTTGTAATCCTCGACTATTACAAGTTCATCTGCCAGCCCGAACTGCCGGTACACATCGGCACTGCCTTTTTTGCTGATCACCATATTCCTGAAGCCCTCATCTCTTGCTCCTTTAAGTATTTGTAGTGCTGTATGACTCCCGATCGTGGCGATAGTTATCTTCTCACGGTCATAACCGTCCAGAATGCTATGGATTTCGCTTTGGTGTATCATTTCACGTAACCGTCTCTTCCAATCTGTTCTGTTGAATGGCTTTTTTGAGCTCCATTGCTACCCGCTTGCCGACCGAAAGCGACTCGCCATAGTAGTAGCCGGAATACGGTGTGAACATAGTTCCGGGCGAGCCTTGCACACGCATAGAGATGTCAAATACAATCGCTTTTTCTGATGGAGGACCGGTGTGAACGCGGACTGTAACGCAAAAGGCCCAATAATACCGGGTGGATACTCTTGCCTCGCGATACGCACAAATTTCTCGCCCAAATCAAATATCTGCTCTAATAGCGATTCTTTCACCGTGCATGCGATATGCCCGGCTTCTATTGCCTTTACATCTATGTGCTTCAATGCTTCTAACTGCTGTGA
>QENJ01000362.1 GCA_013374505.1 Candidatus Methanophagaceae archaeon | reverse complement strand
GAGGCAGGCACCAACGCTTCTTATTTGTCCTATGTCTGTGGTGGGCAACTGGCAAAAGGAGGTTGAACGTTTCGCGCCATCGCTAAAAGTCATGGTTCATCACGGTGCCGATAGACCCACGGGCAAAATCTTTGCTCGCGAGGCGAAAAAGCACGATCTCGTCATCAGTACGTACGCACTGGCGAATCGAGACGCCGAGACTTTTGCAGAGGTCCAATGGCAACATGTCGTGCTTGACGAGGCACAGAACATAAAGAATCCGGCTGCTAAGCAGACGCAAGCGATAAAAAAGCTCAATGCAGAACACAGAATCGCTCTCACCGGGACGCCAGTAGAAAACCGTCTGTCGGAACTATGGTCTATCATGGATTTCCTTAACCCAGGCTATCTGAGATCCGCAGAACAGTTTCGCAAGAACTTCGCGTTGCCTATCGAGCGATATAGAAAGACGGAACGTGCAGAGGTGCTCCGGAGTATAATACAGCCATTTGTACTGCGGCGTGTTAAGACAGACCCCAAAATAATAAAGGATTTGCCCGAGAAGATGGAGATGAAAGTTTACTACAACCTAACGAAGGAGCAGGCATCGCTTTACGAGGCTGTGGTTACGGAGATGCTCGGTAAAATTGAAGCAGCAGAAGGAATAGAGCGTAAAGGGCAGGTACTGGCTACGTTACTGAAATTGAAGCAAATCTGCAATCATCCGGTACTGTTCCTTCAGGACGGTAGTGCATTGGAAAGACGTTCGGGTAAACTCGCTCGGCTGGAAGCGATGCTGGAGGAGGTGCTTGCAGAGGGCGATAAAGCACTGGTTTTTACGCAGTTCGCAGGAATGGGCATCATGCTGCGGCACTATTTACAGGATAAATTGGGATGCGAGACGCTATTTCTGTATGGCGGTACACCAAGGAAGCAGCGAGATGCTATGATTCAGCGGTTCCAGGAAGACCATCAGGGACCACCGATATTTATCCTTTCGCTTAAAGCCGGTGGGTTTGGGCTCAATCTGACTGCGGCGAATCACGTCTTCCATTTTGATCGCTGGTGGAATCCCGCGGTTGAGAATCAAGCGACGGACCGCGTTTTCCGTATCGGGCAGACAAAAAACGTTCAGGTTCATAAGTTCGTTTGTATCGGTACGCTTGAGGAACGTATAGACCAGATGATAGAGCAGAAGAAGGAGCTTGCGGAGTCTATTATCGGTGCGGGTGAGGCATGGGTTACGGAATTGTCAACCGAGCAGCTTAGAGAGGTGTTTACTTTGAGTCGGGAGGCTGTGGAGCCATCGGAGTAGTGGTTGGTGGGCGCTAACGTATTTTTCTGCTCTTTCTGGGTTATAGGGAGGTATGCGAGCCATGATACGCCTTTTAGCTGATAAGGTCGAAGCTGGCCTTTGAACGTTCGTGGCGTCTTAACAGGCGTTATCTTGACGCCTTTCTCCGTTGGTAGAACCAATCTCAAGTCTTTGCTTTTATTTACACAACTTCACTATATGTCATTGGAAAAAGGACGAACCCGTATGCAAGTCTTACATGCTGTGTGGAATGAAGAACGAATAATCCTATGGGCAGAATCATCCACTCTACCTTTATCACCCCCAAAAACGCGAGGTCGCAAACCAAAGAAGCCAAAACCACGAGCACATCCTTTTGCTCTGCCAGGAGACGAGTTAAGAGAAGCTATCCGGAACCTTTCCGAGCAAACAGCTCTAAAATCAGAAATAAAAACTTTACTCCTGCCTTCGACACAAAAAGGACCACTGCCGTCACCGTGGCTGATACGCGAGGAAGATTACAGCACAGAGAAAGCGACTGAGTTACTGGGTTGGAATATTGAGACTTTGTCTTTTGAGACTCCCAATTTAGCATTCGAGTTCTTACTCGGACTACCCGAACAACCACCTCGTGGTATTGCTTTTGGCAGTTCACTCCGTTTCTGGATTGAAGTAGCTAAGTTCACACTTGAACTAATTACGCGACAGCAGTTTGCACCCGCAATCAAATCAGAAGAGCAGGGGTTCCGGGCTGCTTGGGAAGTGTTTATCACGGAAAAAGACTCAGAACGTGTGCATACACTGGCAAATGCGATGCCACCAAGTGGTCGCGCAATCCCGGATAAAGAGCAGATGTTATCTCCTGCAGATATGGTCTTGAATTGTATCAATAGAACCACAGACGATTTTATACGCAAAAGTTTAGCTTCTACTTCGCTACTGCCTACACGCCGTGGTCGCCGCACCAAAGTTGCCCCTTTACCGGAACAATGGCTTCACGCTCTTTCCACGGATAACCCTGCACTTGCAGCACCACCAGAAGCTTTAAACTCTTTTGCCACTGAGATACAGGCCTGGCTCGCTCAGCTTCAGCCTACCGCATCGGATGCACAGTTTCGCACTTGTTTTCGACTGGACCCGCCATCGGATTCCGACGATGAAGAACACGGCGAAGACTGGAAGGTTCGTTTTATGCTCCAGGCAAAGGATGACCTGAGTTTACTGGTTCCCGTTGAGAATGTATGGAAAACAAGGTCTAGTACGCTTACTTTTCTCAAACGGCAGTTTGAAAATCCGCAGGAGCAATTACTTGCTGACCTCGGTAAGGCATCGCATGTTTTTCCTGATATTGAAACGAGTTTGCAAACTGCACGTCCGGTGGAGCTGGAACTGAACGTAGAGCAAGCTTATACCTTTTTGCGACAGTCAGCACCTCTTCTGGAACAGAGTGGCTTTGGCGTACTCCTTCCTTCATGGTGGGAAAAACCGAATGCACGTATTGGCGTAAAACTCAAGTTAAAGCCGGTGGTATCAGATGCAAGTGGTAAAGTGGCGAGTTCCGGGCTTTTTGGCGTCAACGGGATTATCGCTTATGATTGGGAAGTGGCAGTCGGTGATGAAACGCTTTCTGAATCGGAATTCGAGCAGTTAGCCGACTTGAAGGTACCTCTGGTTCAGGTACGAGGACAGTGGGTGGAATTGCGACCCGATGACGTGGAAGCCGCCATCGAATTCTTCAAAAAGAAGCATGGTAGCGGTGAGATGACTCTGGGCGAAGCGATGCAGC
>QENJ01000361.1 GCA_013374505.1 Candidatus Methanophagaceae archaeon | reverse complement strand
ACTTCAATATCACGCCGGAACCAGAGGTGATATTCGACACAGGTGAAGGCACATATCCAAGCATCTCGGGCACGCATAACGGAACGATTACACCTGCGCAGAACACCACTGTGAATCGTATGTATACGTATCCATGCGCGGGAACAGGCGGGCATACCGAATACGTGCGGATATGGGACGAAAACGGAAATGTAGACGGCCAAGGTAATTGGAGCGGTTACCCGAGCGACTACCATAACGTAACTATCTCGCCTGCAATAACGCTGTTACAAGGTCATACCTATAACTACACAATAGAGACGGGCTCTTATCCGCAGATAGTTCATGCCAAAAGCAAGTCAGTAACAGGAGGGAACATCACGTGCACTAAATTCACCGATGCGAACGGTAAGACATATACTAATTGGATACCCGCAATAAGATTATTTTATGAGGGGCAATAACACGAGGAAATGGCTAAAGTCGCATCACGACACACTGTTCCCTTTTTTTCCTTTTTTAAAAAAGAGAGATATTGGCTGGCTGTTCGATAGCGTAAAGGGAAAAGCACCAGAAAAAGGTGCGTTATACATTCATATACCTTTCTGCACAGGCAGATGTACTTTCTGTATCCTTACGAAGGAACGCCGTTCTGGGAATACGTTAAAATACGTAAACTCGATTCTGGAAGAGGCGAAAACATGGCGTGAATACTATTCGCATGTAGAAACTGTATATGTGGGCGGTGGAACTCCTACAGCGCTCTCCACGGCAGAACTAGAGTTGCTTTTTGAGGGGCTCGGAGAGATATTCAAAATCGAAAAGGCTGCTGAAATCAGTATCGAAACAACGGTAAGCGAACTTACGGCAGATAAAATTAATTTACTTGCGGATTTTGGTGTCAATCGTCTGAGTGTAGGCGTTCAAACGTTCAATCAGGGTTTAAGAAATGTGCTTGGCCGTAGAAGCAGCGTAAAAGAAGTCATTAAGAAATTAAATACCGCGCGAGAGGTTTTCCCACTTCTCACAGCAGATTTTTTATATGACGTGCCGGGGCAGCAGAAGAGGGACGTACTCGCGGATTTGCGAATAGCGGTGGGTATTGGGATTGATGGAATATCCCTTTACCCTTTGATATACAATCCAAAAACCGCGATTGCAAAACAGTTTGAACCACAGCCAATCGAAACGGCAATGGCGATTTTCGCGAATGCGCGTAATTTCCTGGATGATAATGGTTACAAGCACGTGAATATCAACCATTTTTCTAACGGACGTGATAAATTCAGATATTCCACGTATTTCAATAGGTTGGATAACGTTCTCGGTTTGGGTGCCGGGTCAACGGGTTTTTTGGCGGAATGCTTCCTGAAACACAAATCTACGAGTGGAAAGTACATTCAGGATAGCGTGGCTACTGTTTTTAACGTGCCGGAGGCGATTATTCCTGTGCTGTGGTGCGTATCGCAACTGCAATACGGAAGGATAGATTTAGAAGAGCCGAAGAGGCGGTGGGATTTTGAGCCTCTTGAAGCGTTTACCGCGACCACAGAAAAATGCGTGGATAGAGGGGAGCTGATAATCAGTAAGAAAACAATCGAACTAACCACGACAGGTATGTTCTGGGCAAATACGATTGGTGCCGAGATGGCCATGGAATATCTGTATGACGGTAAAGGAGGACTCGTGAGTCTTGAAGAAGGGAGTACAAAAATAGCAAAAGGAATTATGCTTAATAAGATAAGGTATGGACGAAAGGCACTTAACAGGAATAGTAGGTTCCCGCACCAAAACCTAACTTTATTAGGGTTTTGCGCTAAAACCTAACTTTATTAGGGTTTTGTAGCCAAAACCGAAACTTATTAGGGCGGGGTTTTTGTATTCCTAACTTTATAATAGAAATAGAGGAAACAAAAAATGAAACAATTAGCAGAAGTAGAACCAGAAGTAAAAGTAGTAGTGAAACAGATAGACGGCGGTTCCGAGGTAAAAGGACACCTGGCGGATTTAGGCATTTCCGAAGGAACGGAGCTTACGGTAGTTGCAACAGAGCCCGTGCATGTACATGCAGGTCCCATTGCGTTAAAGGTAGCAGCCGGAAGAGAAGTAGTCTTAGCGCGTGGTTGGGCAGATAAGGTGTATGTGGCGAAAGGAGGAGAAACACTTCCACTTTTAAGATTGGAGAATGGCGATAAGTGCACGGTAAAGACGTTAGAAGGGGGAAAGACTTTTGAAGATAACTTCTCTGAACTCGGCATAGAAAAAGGTGGCGAAGTTGAGTTCGTTCGTCATCTCGCAGATGATACCCTGGTATTCAAAATAAACGACAAGGAGATAAGCATGGGCGAAGGTCAGGCATCTAAGGTGCTGATAGAACGTGACGGAGGAGTTCGACAGATAAATTATCTGGGAGAAGGCGATAAAGCGAAGATAAGTAAGATCATCGGTGGTGCCTCGCTGAAGGAAAAATTTGAACTGCTCGGAATGGTGGAAGGTAAAGAGATAACACTGGTCCGGAAGGAGGCGACAGCGCCAAGTCCAAAAAAAGGGAGTTACGTGCTTGCGAAAATAGGTGAGCAGTTGGTAACCATCGGACGCGGTCTCACAGAGAAAGTTCGTGTGGAGTAACAAAAGAAACAACGAACAAGAAACGACAAAAGGGATAACGGTAAGGGATAAAAATGGTAGAGATACGGTTGAGTGACATGGCAGTAGGCGAAAAAGGTAAAGCCACTCGTATCGAAGGAACTGGTGCGTTACGAAGACGGATGATGGATATGGGCATCGTGCGTGGTGCGGAAATAGAGATGGTACGAGATGCCCCTCTTGGCGATCCTGTGGAGTTCCTATTGAAAGGATATAACCTGACTTTACGCCGTGAGGAGGCGACAAACGTATGGCTGGAGCTAGAAGGTTGAGAAGCCGGGGTAGAATCTCCGGCAGCGAATTAGTAGAACATCTTGACGAAGATATAGAGCATGTTCATGACGACATAGAGCACGTGATCACGGAACATACAGAATCCGCTGGAAATGAAGTCCGAGAGCATCTGGAAGAAGTGGATGATCACCTGCACGATATAATGGAGCACAGCAAGGAC
>QENJ01000360.1 GCA_013374505.1 Candidatus Methanophagaceae archaeon | reverse complement strand
TACAGGGATTAAACAATTATGTCTCCTCAGAAATAAGTAAAGTCTACTGGCTGATTAAAATTTACCCGCCTGAGGTCAGGCAAGCGCATTTGAATGGTGATTTCCATATACACGATTTAAATCTTCTTTCTGTTTATTGTGTGGGCTGGGACCTTTTTGACCTATTAGTAGAGGGATTCAGGGGTGCGCCGGGGAAGATAGAAAGCAAACCTGCTAAACATTTACATAGCGCTTTAGGGCAGGCAGTAAACTTCTTTTATACCCTTCAGGGCGAGGCGGCGGGTGCACAGGCGTTCTCAAATTTTGATACGCTTCTTGCTCCATTCATACGATATGATGGCTTGAGCTATAAAGAGGTGAAGCAGGCATTACAAGAGTTTGTATTTAACATCAATGTACCTACCCGGGTGGGATTCCAAACACCGTTTACGAACATCACCTTAGATTTGGCGGTACCCGAATACTATGCCAACCAGGGCGTGATTATTGGTGGCGAGGTACAAGCCGAGACGTATAAAGACTTCCAGGAGGAGATGGCATTATTCAACAGCGCGTTTTTAGAAGTGATGGCCGAAGGAGATGCAAAAGGCCGTGTGTTTACTTTTCCTATTCCTACATACAACATTTCCAAGGACTTTGACTGGGAGAATACTAATTTAGACGGTCTATGGCAACTTACCGCTAAATATGGGGTGCCGTATTTCAGTAATTTTATCAATTCTGACATGAACCCGGAAGATGCCCGGAGCATGTGTTGTCGGTTACGAATAGATAATAGGGAGTTAGAAGTACGAGGTGGCGGGCTTTTCGGCTCGAATCCGTTAACCGGTGCCATTGGTGTGGTCACGATTAACATGGCAAGGCTTGGGTTTTCAGCCAAAGATGAAGATGAGTTTATCGCCTCTTTAGAACGGTTGATGGTTCTGGCAAAGGAGAGTTTGGAGATAAAGAGGGGCGTATTAGAGAAGTTTACGACAGAAAATCTTTATCCGTATACGAAATTTTATTTGAGAAATGTAAAAGAGCGGTTTGGTGAATACTGGAAGAACCACTTCTCTACAATTGGGTTACTGGGTATGAATGAAGCCTGCTTGAATCTGCTGGGCGAAGATATTGCATCGGATACAGCCCGAGAGTTTAGCCTAAGGGTTTTAGATTTTATGCGTGATAAATTACTGGAATTCCAGAAGGAGACGGGGTATAACTATAATCTGGAGGCTACGCCCGCGGAGGGAACTTCGTATAGGCTGGCGAAGATAGACAAGGAGAAGAATCCGGAAATAATCTGCGCTAACGAAGAGGAGTATAGGGCAGGTGCCGAGCCGTTTTATACTAATTCCACACAACTACCGGTGAATTATACGGATGATGTCTTCGAGGCGTTGGACTTGCAGGATACTATCCAGACGAAGTATACAGGCGGAACGGTCTTACATGTATTCGCAGGTGAGCGGGTTAACGATCCTGAAGTCATTAAGGGGTTAATTCGTAAAGTTTGCGAAAACTATCATTTGCCGTACTTTACCTTTACGCCTACGTTTAGTGTTTGTCCTTCGCATGGTTATATCACGGGTGAACATTGTACCTGTCCGGAGTGCGGTGCGGAGGCTGAGGTATATTCGCGTGTGGTGGGTTATCTGCGGCCGGTGAACCAGTGGAATAAAGGTAAGCGGGAAGAGTTTAGAACGAGAAAGACATTTGTTGTTGAGCCGGTAAAACCACTTGAACTCGAGGTGAAAAAGACGGTGGCGAGTGGGGCGTTGGATTCAACTATGAAAATAGGTAAAACGATGGGTGTTAAGGATAATTACGGGGCTGGTGATGGGTTTAAACAGTTGGATTTGATTAGTTTTGGTGATGAGGTGGATGAGACGGAGTGAGTGGTGGGGGTTTGACTGAAGTTGGAAGGTACATTCAAAAGGGGTATATACGCATTGCTGATATATGGAAGTTATACGCCATACACAATACGGAAATGGTAAAAAAATGTTAGATGAAAGTGTTACTGAACGGCTTGCATTCATCAAATATATGTATAAAGTTGCTGTTGAACTATCAGAAAGACCAGAGCCTTTAAGTTCGGCTTCAATTCTAACATTTCACGATGCAATTGAACTTTTTCTACAACTTGCTTCTGAACGCTTAGATGTTAGCAAAAATGAGATTTCTTTTATGACCTATTGGGATTTACTTTCTCCAAAACTACCTAATAGTGGGCTTACTCAGAAAGAGTCAATGCGAAAATTGAATAACGCAAGAAGTTCCTTAAAACACTATGGCACCTCACCGTCTAAGTTATCTATAGAGGCTTTTAGAGCAGGTGCAACAAACTTTTTTGAGGAAAATACGCCTTTAGTATTTGGAATCGAGTTCTCAGATCTCTCTCTAATTGAATTGGTTCAATGTATAGATGCAAAGACTAATCTTAAGGAGGCTGAGAAACATCTTAAAGAAAATAAAATAGAAGATGCCCTTGATAAAGTTGCTCTTGCATTTGCTCAGCTCATTGATGATTATGAGAATAGGAAACCAGGACGATTCTTTTTCGGTGAATCAACGAATTTTTTAGGGAGTTCCTTAAAAAACGACTCGGCAGTTCTAACTTAGAAAGAGAGCTAGCGGCGTTTATAGACAATGTAAAAAAATCAATAGAGAGTCTTCAAGGGGCGGTAAAGATCATTAGTTTAGGGATAGATCATCGCAGATATGTTAAATTTCGGTTGCTTACACCCTATATAGGGAGGTTTTTAGATGGATCTTATCACAGTATTCCCAAAGGTCAAAGGGGTTCAATGGGAATCCCAACTATTGAAGATGTTCAGTTTTGTATTGATTTTGTAATTGAAAGTGCTGTAACTATCCAAGAATTTGATTTTAGTGTAGAAGAATATAGGTGATGAAAATGTGCACGGCGTATAACAGAGCGTATCGGGCTTCGTGCCTTCGGCACTTTGCCCAAATCCAGCTTTGCAGGGATTCAGATCCGCTCAAAACGTTATATAAACTGCGTGTCTTTGATTAATATAGGAGCAGGATAAAATGAAGCAACGGATATATATTGATACATCAGTCGTTGGAGG
>QENJ01000343.1 GCA_013374505.1 Candidatus Methanophagaceae archaeon | reverse complement strand
TTTGTGGGCTCCAAGTTGTTATCATGGCTCGGTAGGGCATGGCTGGGAAGTGGTAGAAAAGTATATATCGGGGCAGAAGGGTTACGAGAAGACTGTTACTGTATCGGTGATAGACGAAGAAAAGGAGAAACTTAGCGCGCACAAAACCTGGTACACATCGCTTTATAACAAACTTTTTGGAGGAAAGCATCAAAAATAGAAAAAAAGCGAAAAGCTTTTATATACTTATGTCATATCTGTGATCATAGTGTATTTAAGTCATCGGCGGTCGTGCTCTAAGTACGGGGTATGGTGACTGCAGAAATAAAAATAAAAAAATTACATCTCGAACAAAGTTCGAGTCAATCTAGAAACGGATGCCACGGAACTTTATTCCGTGGTGGGAAGGTTGGGGCTTCAATAAACCCACTATTGTGAGGCGATTTTATTTTCTTGTTGCACAAGAACCAGAAGTTTTTTTGTCTTCACACCGAAAGCGCTTTTTGCGTCTTGATTATATGCGTAGCCGCAATAGCAAGTGCGTCAGTAACATCATCGGGCTTCGGCGTCTCTGCCAGGTGTAGCAGCTCCGTTACGCTCCTCGCAACTTCGCTCTTTTCCGCCCGCCCGTATCCCGCTATAATACTCTTCACCTCTGTGGTATTATAGTCGTATGCGGTTAGCCCGGACATAGCAGCAGTTAAGAGACAAACGCCTCGTGCTTGTCCCACGCTTAACGCGGTCTTCACGTTAGCATTGAAAAAAATCATCTCGATTGCCATAACCTCCGGTGTCGTGTCTTTAATAACAGCAAGCAAAGATTCGTATATCACAAGTAATCGCTCCTCTTTTGGTTGCTTGGGTGTCGTCTTTATACATCCAAAATCAACTGACGTTAACGCACCGTTTTCCGATTCGACCACACCCCAGCCGGTAGTTGCCGTTCCAGGATCTATTCCGATTACACGTACCATATTTACGTTATCCTAACATCTTAGTCATACAGCCCGCGATCAGTCCTCCGATGGCATCGTCCATGAAAACGCCCAACTGGTTCAATATCCCAGGTTTCCTCGTATCATAATAGATAAAATTGAAAAGTGCCTTTTTACCGCCTATGTATTCCGCAATGTCAATGCCTATAAGCTCGTCAGCCACAATACTTGCAGCATCGGTTTCACCCGCTTTACCTGCTCTTCCTTTCAGTATCTCAATCTCCTCAGCATGAATAGCCGCTGCCAGTAGCAATGCCACGTTAACATCCGAGCTTTCTTTCTTTATCGTCTCTTCTAACCGCCTCTGCAAATCCGCTTTATCTACTTCTTCGCCCTCTGCCGGCACGTAAAGCTCAAGTGCTGCAGACACCATATCATCTAAATAAATACCGCGTTCCTCCAGCCGGATTAGTATATGTCTATCCGCCGTTAAAGCATCGTGAAAAACAAGAGCATCTCGCACGCCTTCTCTTACCACTTCATACAACGTACTGCCCAGAGCGGTCGCTTTACCCGCAAATAGTTCCTCGGCGGCATCGTTAGTTCTAGGACATGCAACCACCACGGAATCGGTCGCATCGCCTGTGAATAGGTCGCCGTCCCCGACATGAATATCGAGGTCGTAGCAAGCTGCGGTCTTCGCTTCTGTAGCTACTATTATCACGTTCGCCATTGCCGATTGAGACAGATTCTTATTTAGCAGCAAGATTATGTTTATTGTGGACGACAACCGTGAAGGCGGTTTCGATTTTCCCGCGGTTATGATAGCCGTAACATCGCCTCGTTCTATGATGCTCGCGTCATTCATCCCCACCGCAGTCATCATGCCCACGAGTTCTTCACCCACTAAGTCATGTTCGGCAATAAACGAATCGAACCGTTTAAATGCGTCTTCGTTGAAATCAGTCGCTACTGTCAGATTTAATATCGCTTTCGATAGCCTGTAGCCGCCGTTATAGATTGCGGAACTAAGCACTTTGAAATCGCCGTGCACTACAATATACTCGTCTGTCTTTTCTATTTTCATGCGTTTTGTAAATATATATTCCTAGAACAAAAGAAAGCTTTTCTTTTGGATGTTACTATAACGGCTAGCCGAGAACTAAAAAGGTCTATGTGTATTTTATTACTATCTGAACTGTTGAAGAGGAAGCACACGATGATACGCAAATTCAGAATGGCTGATTTGGAACCGATTGTGAAGATAGAGGAGCAAGCATTCCCGAAACAGCCTTATAGCAGATCTACGTTCTTGTATTTCGCATCCGCATATCCCGCTAATTTCTTGGTATATTTAGAAGCGACTAAAATCGCGGGTTATCTCATCTATTATCCCTCGGGGCATATAGTGTCTATCGCAGTGCATCCAGCGTATAGAAGGAGGGGTGTAGGAACCAAGCTTGTAGCTACGGTATTGAAAAGAACGGGCGGGTGTGCTATGGTGGAAGTGCGAGAGCGTAACGAAACGGCACGTAAGTTTTATACGCATTTGGGCTTCTCTATGTACACGGTGATACCCGCGTATTATGGCGATGAAGATGCTGTTGTGATGGTTCGCAGTGTACGGACGGGCACGATCTGAAGTCGAAAAATCCGTGCCGTTACAGAAGTTGAGTAGTGTTCATAGCCACCCCTTTCGGAAGCTGCTATGTCCCCCCATCGCAGAACTGGACTCGTGGTTCTCCATCATCCGGCTCAATGGCGATACTTTTAGCATCGTAAAGCGAGGCACAAAAATAATTACCATCGTTCTGATTTTCTAAAGCGCTTCCTGGAGGATATCAAGTGTTTTATGCACTTTTTTGCTCTGTCTGATGAAATGTGCTTAAATGTGCTTTAGATGATTATAACAAAAAGTTATGGAGAAAACAGGCAGAATTAATGGCTGAATTTGCTATTAAAGAATGTTCAGACATGCTTCCAGGGGCTCATTACTAAATATGGTAAATTTATCCTGAAAATATAAGAGTTTTTTTGGTTTTTATACACAAGGTTTATAAGAATGTTAAATACATTAAACAATATGATACACCTCGTTATTGATACAAATAGGTATTTGGCACTTTATGGATTCCAAAAAGAAGGGCTTGAGGAAATCGAGAAGCTC
>QENJ01000359.1 GCA_013374505.1 Candidatus Methanophagaceae archaeon | reverse complement strand
TTCTGGTGATCACAGCATACGAGCCAAGTTCGGAAGAATGGGAAGAAGATTGGAAAAACAGAAGGTGATAAGATATGATAAGATGTTATTTTTGCAGAGGAAAGGTTATAGAAAAAAGAGTAGGAGTGGATTTCCGTTGGGGTGATGAATTGATGGTTATTGAAGATGTGCCGGCAGAGGTTTGTCAGCAATGTGGGGAGAAATACTTTAGTCCTGAAGTGTATAAGACTATGGAGAACTTAGTTAAAACCAAGGAAAAGACGGTGAGACATATTGCAATCGATGTGATTCTGTTTGAGGAACCTGTTTTGGTAAAATGAAAGTAGGTAGTATCAGTGGAGTTCTGTTTGATGAGATGCTCACTTAATCATACAAAAGAGGTTATATCTTATGCATCTTGTGCGCTTGAGAATAAAGTTCCATTGATTCTTGGGTTTAAAAGTTTGCTGGAGAGATTTGCGATTTATTTTAGCATAGGGGCTGATACTGCATATCTGGAGGAGTGAAAAAAACTATTATGCAACTCACTGAACTACAAAAAGAAGACGAAACCGCTTGGGGCACTTATGTTCTCAGCTCGGCTACATCTACGTTTTATCATCAACTGCGAAGCGTTTTGATTAAATTTTTTAAAAGTTTGATGTGACGAAATGTAATAGAGAAGACATACAAGCACAAGCCTGTTTATCTGATAGCAAAAGAAGAAGGCGAGGTAAAAGGAGTTCTACCGTTGTTTCTGATGTGAAGCGGGTTCTTTGACAAGAAGCGGGTATCTGTGCCGTTTGCACCTTATGGTTACGTTTGTGCGGATAACGGAACTGTTGAAAAGGCACTTGTTGGAGAGGCGTAAACGAAAGGGATTACAGAGGCATGCGGTGTAGGTTATCAAGATCTATAGGTTCAAATAAAAATGAACCGATTTGAAATGGAAATATTTATAATGACTAAATAATTAAAAGAATAGGTAGTGAAGATGGAGAAGCATAGGCAATTAACGGGGATAATAAAAAAAGCGGGTATTTATTACGTGGCCTTATGCCTGGAACTTAATGTATCCAGCCAAGGCGAAAGTATAGAAGAAGCAAGGAGAATGCTACAAGAGGCATGTGAGGAATATCTTTCTCATATGGTGGAGGAGAAGCTGGAAAATGAAATACGCACTGTGCCTCTGGAAGTTCTACGAGAATTCCTTGTAGAAGATGTGGAGCATGTGCGACCTTCTCGTGACTGGATTTACTCTGAAAACATAAGCTTTGAGGTTGAAGCGTGTGTCTAAAAGAATTCCACCTATGTCAAGTAAGAAGTTTGTCAAGCTTCTTGCTCGTGGTGGCGCTAAGTTTATCAGGCAGAAAAGCACCAGCCATGCAATATTTGAACGGCAAAAAGAAGGAAGGGTGTATAGGGCTCCAGTAGTGATGGCTAAGAAAGAACTTTCACCTAAATACATGAAGCTGGTATTGCGTCAGTTGGGTTTTACTGATGAAGAGATGGATGCTACCTTCTAGAGTAATCAAAAAAGAGCGATTTTATGACTTTTTGAATATATAGAAAATGCAGTAGCAGACAAAGCTTATATGCTACAAAAACGAAATACAGAGTATGCAGCTTACATACACTGACCTGCTCTCGAATTTTCGGAAAGGCTTGAGGAACGGCAACTGGCGCAAACTACGTAGGTTAGAGAAAGCTTTGTTCTAAGCTTCGCTTTGGTATTCGCGGAGACAAGGTACGATAATAAACGAGCTGGTCGTGGATAAGCTGTCGGTGCTTGTAGAGAAATTGAAAGCGACGAAAGGTGCACGGATTTTTAAACGTGGCTACGAAAAAGCGGCTGCGTTGTTGTGTAAAGGCGAATGCGTGTTTGCATGGGCACCTTCGTTTAAGGCATGGTTGAAAGACCTGGATTACGTGTTCTGGCTTGGTGCCGGGGGTTTGAGAATTGGAACCTGAAAAGAGGTATAAAAAATCATGATAACAGCAGAAGAAGTGGTAAAGAGTTTACCTGCGCTTTTGAAAGAGCATCCCGAGCTCAGAACGGAAATATATGAGATAATATCCGATGAATTTGTAAGAAGGAGTGAGTTTTACGTGTATATGGAGAAGAGTGATGAACGATTTGAAAGACAACTGCAGGAATTAAGGGCGTTTAGAGAGGATACTAATCGCAGATTTGAAGAGATGCGTGAGGATATGAATCGCAGATTTGAAACTGTTGATAAAAAATTTGAAGAGATGCGTGAGGATATGGAGCGCCGATTTGAAGAAGTGTATCACAGGTTTGATAAGGTTGACATGGACTTTAAAGATTTGAAGGATTGGGTGGGCATAGTGGTGGGGGGATTGCAGAGACGTGCGGGGCGAAATCTTGAGGATGCGGTTGCAGGAACTTTGAGGATTGCTCTGGGCAAGGAAGTGAAGCCGGAAAATATCAGGATGAGAAAGAAGATACAGGATGACGAGGGGATGATAGGACCGAAAGGAAGAAGCTATGAGATTGATTTATGTGTGACTAATACGGAAAGCCTGATATTTGAGATAAAATCGTATGCTGAAGAGGAGGACATAGAGCGATTCAATGACAAGGCGGAATTGGCGCTAAAGAAGTGGGACTTGAAGAATGTGGTGAAGGTACTGATTACGCTTGAGAAACGTCCTTTGGTCGTGGAACTGTGTGACAAGTTTGGGATTCAGGTCGGCTAAATTGCAAATAACAGAACTTGAAAGAGAAGACGAAAAAGCGGCTGCGTTGTTGAGTAAAGGCGAAAACGTGTTTGCATGGGCGCCTTCGTTTAAGGCATGGTTGAAAGACCCGGATTACGTGTTCTGGCTTGGTGCCGGGGTTTGAGGGTTGCTACGTGAAAAGGGGTTTTGCATGAATCTAACTATATTTGTTGAGAGCGGAGGGGCACTTTATATTTGAAATTTTTGAGAATAAGTTGCAAGAACTTCATGAAGAGTTCTTACGTAGGGAATACAATCTGGGATATTTCGCTGAGCAGCTTGGTCTCAATGTCTGGGAAGCTACAAACATTCTCGAAAGGCGAGGGCTGAAGACTACTAACTTGTAAGAGATGCCAAAATTGAAAATC
>QENJ01000358.1 GCA_013374505.1 Candidatus Methanophagaceae archaeon | reverse complement strand
TGCCGGATACCATTAAAACTTCACATTTTTACTCTCACTCCTATCGCAGTATGGTGAAGTGACTTGCCGGAGAACAAGCGGATCAACTATAACTGAAAAAGCCAAGCCATTATTAGATTTCTACTCAATTCATCGTTTATAGTTACTTCTTTACTTTTAGCCACCTCTTTGTTTTGCGACTAAAAACAGTTGCTTTTCTTGTTTAAGTATCATAAGCTATTCTTCAAGAGGTGGTTTATGAGTCGCAAGGATAAGTTATTATTAAGATTGCAGCAACGTCCAAAGGACTTTACATGGGATGAGCTTTCGGTACTTTTAAAATCGCTTGGGTACAAACAAGCGAAGTCTGGTAAGACAGGCGGCTCCCGAAGACGTTTTATTCATCCTACGGCTGCTACCATCACTTTGCATAAACCTCACCCCAATAACATTATCAAAATGTATATTATTGATGATATCCTTGAACTTCTTAAAAAGGAGGGGATGTTATGAAAGATATGATTGCTTACAAAGGATATTATGGTTCAGTTCATTATAGCGATGAGGATCGAATTTTTCATGGGAAGATAGAATTTATTTGTAGCCTTATTAGCTATGAAGGCAGTGATGTTAGCAGCTTACGCGGGGCATTTGAAGATGCGGTAGATGATTATTTAGATCTTTGCACCAAAGAAGGAAAAATCCCTGAAAGACCGTTTAAAGGTAGTTTTAATGTTAGAACCGGGAGCGATCTTCATCGCGAAGCGGCTTTATTAGCCAAATCCAAAGGAACCACTCTTAATACTGTAGTAACTGAAGCTCTTGAGAAATATCTATCTGCTTGATATCCAGTGACAAATTTGGACTCATAGCTGTTAGCACATGTGAGTGAAAAAATCGCAAAAGAAAAGCAAGATTCACTTCTTGACGATATAAACTTATAAACTGAGGAGCGTCCTATAAGTCCTTGGTTTTACTAAACGATAGTGGCTTAATTGCTGAGCATTAATTCACAATGCAAGCTTTGACGCTACATAATGACACCGATATTTTGTATCAAAAAACAGGGGGGAGATAATGCTGGGAAATGTTAAGTATGTAACTGACGAAAAGGGTAAAAAACAGGAAGTGATTTTACCTTTTCAGATTTGGAAGGATGTGACGGACGAATTGGAAGCCCTTCGAGAGAAACATCAAATCTTAACGGGGTTGCAACAGTCATGTCGTGATGTCAAAAGACAAAAAAGGGGTGAAATCGAAGAGCAATCGTTAGAAGGATTTTTAAATGAGCTATAAAATCATTCCAACGGAAACGTTCAAAACCCAGGTAAAAACTTTACAAAAGAAATATCCTCATAATATATACCAAACCCAGCAAAGCAACTATTACTGATAACGAGATTTTGTCCATCTTACGCGGAAGGATTAATAAGATAACGTAGTGACTTAAAAATCGATGCTGATACACACGGTTGTTTTTTCGGATGAGGAATTCATAACCAAGCCCTTGAAGCTAACTGCGGGATTTATGGGTTATGCCTTTTAGAATAACTGGAGAGCAATATGACTAGTAATGAAACAATCATCACATGTAAAGATTGCGGTCATCCAATAGATGATAATAATGTTTCACAAGAGAGGACGCCTTGTCCCAATTGTGGATCAACTTTGCGAAATATATCTGTTCATATAAAAGATGCCATTACTGTTCATACCGAACTAAAGGCCACTATAACGGTAGTTGATAACACTTCATTATTACTGCAATCTCTTGTCATTCCTGAAGAAAAAACTTCCGAAGGGCTGCTTATAAGAGCTGTAAGCATTCCATGGTTTGGCATCATTGATTGTATAAAAAAAGATCCAGGAATAGTTTTTCAATTATCGCCTGAAAAATGGGAAGAAATAATTGCTGGAGCATATACTCAAGCGGGTTTCGATAAAGTCATTTTGACGCCTCGCAGTGGAGACTTTGGACGAGATGTAATTGCCATTAAGAAAGGTCTTGGTGAGGTTCGTATTATTGATCAAGTGAAAGCTTACAAGCCTGGCATCTTGTTACGGCAAACGATGTAAGGGCTCTTATGGGGGTTCTTCAGACTGATGGAGCATCAAAAGGTTTTTTAACTACGACTTCTGATTTTGCGCCTAGAATAATTGATGATCCTCTTATAAAACCATTTATACCTCAAAGATTAGAACTCATTAATGGCGAAAATTTGATGGCAAGATTACAAGAATTAGCGCATAAAGAAGAATGAAGAACTTTTTGGCATAACAAGCGGGTGAACTCGGACTGGCAATTTCGCTGCGCTCCATTGCCAGCCAGTTACCCGTAGCGGTTGTGCTCGACCGTTTATAAAATAGTGAGTTTTTGAATATGAATGTACCTGACAAAATCACAAAATTGATTGAGACTTTCGATTATAATTTAGAAATGTACAAGAAAGGCTCATATAATGAAACTCAGGTGCGTCTTGAATTCATAAATCCGTTTTTTGAAGAATTAGGTTGGGATATTACTAATAAACAAGGCCATGCAGAAGCGTACAAAGAAGTAATTCATGAAGATGGTATAAAGGTAGGTGGTGTTACAAAAGCACCTGATTATTGTTTTCGCATAGGCGGTGTCCGTAAATTCTTTCTAGAAGCAAAGAAACCCGCTGTAAATATCAAAAAAGATATACACCCTGCATATCAGCTACGCCGTTATGGATGGAGCGCTAAGCTGCCCCTAAGTATTCTAACAGACTTTGAAGAATTCGCAGTTTATGACTGTCGTGTAAAACCCGCTAAAACAGATAAAGTATCGCATTCACGTATTCTCTATATGAAATACACTGATTATATAGAGCGTTGGGATGAAATCGTAAATATTTTTTCTCCTAAGGCGATTTTAAAGGGTTCCTTTGATAAATATGTAAAACTCAAAAAAATTAAAAAAGGTACTGCTGAGGTTGACAAAGCTTTCTTACAGGAAATTGAGCGTTGGCGTGAACTTTTAGCTCGTAATATTGCGTTGCGGAATCCTAATCTTACTCAGAGAGAACTTAATTTTGCTGTTCAGCAGACAATTGACAGGGTTATTTTTCTCCGTATTTGCGAAGATCGG
>QENJ01000342.1 GCA_013374505.1 Candidatus Methanophagaceae archaeon | reverse complement strand
AAAGTATGCTTTAGGGGAAATAGACGGAAACGAAGTTTTTTGATCTTAATCAGCTTGCATCCGATCTCGATATAAAGCTCGATTTTGACACTTTTATGACGCAACTCGCGCATTCTCTTTATCGCGTGATGGCACGGAATTTGCGTGGTTACGAGAACGCGGAGGCCGAAACGCTGTATAAAAAGTTTGTTCAGGGTTGGGGCAGAATATATAACTACAAGAACAAGATTATCGTTTGTTTGAGTAAAAAGAGGTCCACCGGGTGTTTGATTAATGCTCCATTTTTGGATGGGTGGGTGGAAGGTGGAAAATATGTCGCCTGGTTAGGGAAAAAATTGGAGTTCGTTTGGTTGTGAAAACATTACGGTAATTATGATTGTGAAAATCCATGTTCATAGGTTATATTAATCGGAATCTTGATTGTTCCTGTTGGTGTCTCCTCGCTCGATTTGAAGTGCAACTGGAGTTCATGAGTCTTTTCAGGGGCAGGATGCTCTATATAGTAATTACGAGGTTCATTGGAGTAGATAGACGGCACATCGCTTATTTCTATGAATATATCGTGGGCTGCAGTCTCGCCTGTATTATTAAGAGTTAAAACAAGTAAAAAGTCAGCTCCCGGGTGTATCTCATCAGGAATATCTTTTTTTAGCTCGATTGCCGCTTTTTTTAGTGGAGTACGTTCGTTGACTCTCACGGGAAAGGGATAGCGGAGAGTATCGCGTGCAGGAATTCCTTCCGGGTGGTAAACGATATGTATTTCCGGGAAGTATATCCCCTCATCTTCCGGGGCATGAAATGCGAATGTGATCAAGGTACTGCTGCCACCGCCGAGCATGCCAACGTTCTCAAATCTTTTATGGTCATGCTCGAAATGTGGTGCGAATAGGTATATGTCTTCTATATCCGCACTTATATTTACTGCGGTATTCTTGATCGTGACAGTCACGGTGCCAAGCTCGCCGGGAGTTAGAATCTCCGGCTGGATGGTGTAGTCCATAATCGTAAGCGCGGGAGCGTTGGCACTGGTTACGGGTGTAATGAGCAACAGTAGCAGAATTAATATTAAAAAGCTTCTGATTATTTCTTTTATTTTTGCATTCACGGTAATTACCCTTATAGTTATGTCTCCGTTTGCCCTTCTCCGCTCAAGTCTTATTTCCAGATTTTTTCTGTCCCTGATCTGTCGGAAGAGTTCGGCTTGATTGGTATGAAATTCTTCTTTCCTTTCTTTCCAATCTCCTTTCCATTCTTCAAAAAGATCTTTTTTTTTCCCATTTTCAATCGCCATTTAATTTTTGTTTTCTCTCTAAATTCATTCTTTGTAGAGTTCTACAGCGGAAGTAAAAGAACACCTCGAGGATTGCTTTCTCGTGAAGATCTACGTATCATAGCCTGAGTTTATCAACAGCAACTTCCGCTGCCTTCTTGCCGGACATCAACATAGCGCCAAATGTAGGACCCATTCTCGGAAGCCCGTATGCCGCGGAAACCGCCATTCCTGTAATTATCAGACCAGGATAAAGTTCCGACGTATGCTGGACCACGAGATTCTCGGACCGCTCGACCCACATTGCACCTTGACCTTTTGTCTTTAGCAGCCCCCGGGTCTCTAACTTCTTTACTACTACTGCGTCATGTCCGGTCGCGTCTATTACAAGTTCCGATTCAAGCGAAACCGGATCAGCACATGCTATTTCACGTGGCAACGCCGAAACAGCAGCCCAATTTATCACCACTCCGTTTACCTTATCTTTATGAAGAACTACATCATCCAGTGCCGTCATATTCAATATCTTCGCACCGCTGTCACATGTCGCAGCAATCAGTTTCGAGCAGGCATGTGTAGCATCAGCAACGTATAACCCTTTGCTATACTCTTTATACGGCACTTCGAGTTCGTCAAGCACACTTTCTGCTGGTGACCGGATCGTGAGCTTGTTCATCAAGAACCCGCCAAGCCAGAACCCGCCACCCAAATAGTTGTTACGTTCGATTATCAATACCTTTACACCTCTGGACGCCAGTTCTTTCGCAGCCATTAACCCCGAGGGCCCTCCACCCACGATGATAACTTCTGTCGCTGCATATTTATCAAATTCTTTTGCGAATTCCGACACGATCGCTCTCGTAATTTGGCTTTCGGATACCGGTGCGAAGTCTATGCTGTTCATGGAAATAACTATGGTGTTCAGCAATATATATGAAATATAATGCGAAACTATCAGAACTTAGCCATACCGTCAAGTTGGTCTTGCGAACCCACAGATAGTATAGTCATTTTATCCTCCGACAGCGTAGCATGTGCCTGAAAAAGCACTACAAGCAATAATAGAAAACTTTATATGTGTAGTGTATATACACTACATATATGGAAGAACACGCGACACAAACAGAGAAACACATTAAAGACGTGGATATCGGCGAGCTACTTGATACTTTATCCATGTTGCAACGTGAGCTCACAGAACTCATGGATTTTGACGAAGGCTTTACGATTATGGGCTATTCGAAGCCAAAACCATTATAGCACTTCGCACTCACAGAGAGCTCTTCTAATCTAACAAAATAACTCGTTAGATACAAAGAGCACACACCACGACCACTGCTTAAGCCCCTCCGCAATTGTCAATGGTTATGCTATCGCAGACCTACTTTTTAGGATTATCGTTATAAATCACTAAGCGTAATTAGATCACCAATTAACAAATAAGTCCTAATAACGGCCCTTTCTGCCTCATCTTTAGAGATTTCTGCATGAGTTCCTCTACAGGTCAAATCATAAAGTGAATCTATTCTTCGGCCTATATATTCTACCTCACTTTGAATTAATTCTTTATTTGTATCACTTTTACTTTTTTCGGAGGCAAAAGCCCAAAGTCTGTTTATGTATTCATCTTCTCCTACTTTTCTCCCATTGACAGGGGTATCTTTTGGAGGATAAATAGCATCAGCAAAATCCTTTAAAATTCGTCTGCAGGTAGTAACAGCTTGAGCCCAACTTTCAGGGTTTGTTTCTTTAAGGCGTTCATAAGTGGATGTAAATTTTTCTATGGCATCTGGGCAAACATCGACAAGTTTTGAGTCAACAAGTTTTTTCGTATCTTCAAATATTGTTTCAAT
>QENJ01000143.1 GCA_013374505.1 Candidatus Methanophagaceae archaeon | reverse complement strand
GTCTGGCCAATTCTTGTTCGATTGTATTATGGCGGCTGAAATGCGTAGCAGAATCGATCTGTCTTATGTCTTTATCTCCACTGACATAGGAGGCAAAATGTTGAGGTTCTATTGGGGCGTCGGCAGTGTCTATACGCTCGCTATTATGCTGAACGGGGTGGGCGGAACATTACCATATCCAATTATTTCAAACCTATTTCCCAGCCGGTATTTTTTGTTATGAAGGAGCCTCAGTAATCCGTAGCTCTGTAGCTCCTCAAGAAGTGGCATATTGATAAGCCAATCGTCGTTTCCCATCATTGCGTAAACTTCCAGCCCGGGCACTTTGCCATGAATTTCCTCCAGCTTTGGTTTGATTTTTTTTTTTACGATATTAATCAGTTTCTCTTTCAATTTTGTGTTCATACGCATCTTACGTTACAAAATCATAAATACGCATCCGCTCCATGACCCGTTTGATATATTCCCTGGTTTCGTGTGGAGTTTTTCGCCTCAAAAGCATATATACCTCTCTGTCACTCATAACCCCTATAGGATATATATCCACAATCTTTCGGCGCACAGAAGTTGGGCCCCAGTTGTATCCGCAGATCGAGACATATCTGTTTTTCAATTCACCTCCTACATCATTAAAATGTCTGTATCTCAAAAGATGTAAATAGGCGCAGCCAAGTTCAATATTGTTCTCAGGGTTGTAAAGATGCTCAGGAGTGATGATTATGTCCTTGTTATAAACAAATCGGTATGCTTCCTGTCCGGCATATCTGGGATATAATCTGCATCAAACCTACAGCATTGCAAGAAGATATTGCCAATGGATTAAAATAAGATTCAGTGTGCATAATGGCCAGAATAAGCTGAGGGTTTAGGCGGAAGCGTGCGGCGTTTTTGCGGACAAATGGCAGGTATTTTTCTGCCCTGACACGGATATGGTTGGGAACCATACTTATGGTAACGGAATATTTTCTTCTTTTTATCCCGTCAGCAGATTGAAAGGTAGATGGATCGGCTGTTAATCGAGGCAATGCTTCCTCCCTGGAGTACTGATCTATATTGTCAGGATCGATAGCCTCGCCTTTATTGTTTACTACCTGATCCTTGAGCAGCCGTTCTTTTGCCAAACTTTCCCTGCTGAATATTTTGCGTGCTTGTTCTTCGATTTTTCCCCTGGCCTTCTTCATAGCAGACGGGTCATCAGCAGGTATTATTGTTTCAAGAATGACCTTGCCGTGCTCAAAATCCACTATGCTCCTGGCATCCTTCTGCTTGTTGTATTCAACCCAATCCTTTTTTGTGGAGCGGACAAATTTCTTCCACTTTTGTTCAACCTCGGCCTTAAGGCTGTTCCACTCTTCCTTTTGACATTTTTCGTGTTCGTCCCACTTACTTTCTATTTGACATTCGAGCCTGTTCCAGTTTTTATGCCAGGTTTCTAAATTCCTTTCCAGTCCGTGCATGTTTTTCCAGAGAATTCTTCTGACTGTAGATAACAGGGTGCAAGAATGATCCATACCAGAATCAATGTTATGAATAATCTCTTGAAGATCACTTTGTTCAACTGTCCCTGTCCGCATACACAACCTGAATACAGTCCCACTGGTGCCCAGTTACCTTATATTGGGGCCTGTAAGCAATAATGGTGGACAAATAAAGACTCTTTTCCCGGTAACTGACATCCAGTATGCCCTGCCCATTGCTATAATCTTCACTGTAAAGATCTTCCATCCCGAGGCGAATATTCTTTACATAATCCCTGAAGGCACGAAAGGCTTTTAGGTCTGGAAGACCGGATATGTTTATTCTGATCGTCCTTGAACGTTTTTTCTCTAACGATGTCAGCTTGTTCTGGAAGGAGTCAACAAGAGGCTCAGCCACTTTTTTCGGATATTGGTTCACTGTACCACCATTTAGGGCTTGATCCAGGTCTTTTCCATAAACAATCATCGGTTTATCCAGGGCAACATATATAACCTGCCTTGACGCGGAAACCTGTACCATGCTTACGCCGGCCTCGGCATAAAAAGACCCGAAGCCACCATAATCAGAATGGGGCTTCACAGATGAATCTATCAAAATTTGGTAATCCGGCCTTAATGTCTTATGACCGTGTTCAAATATATGATAAAAACTGCCGGAAAGCCCCTTCCTTATCAGTCTCTCTATATGTTCACTCCCTTCGCCTTTGGCCGAAATAGACAATATTCTTTGCCGAAAGATTGATCTATATGCATCATCAAGGTCTTTGCCGGTCTTTACCCATGTACGCAGGCGAACATGGTAATATCCATTTTTTTGGCCTTCTTCCAAAATAGAGTGACGCTCCACAAAACCGCCAGTCTGCACCATAATCATTTCATCCAGCATCTTTCCCTGAACAGAAATATTTTTTGACGTTATTCCTATCCCCAGGGTTTCAAGTGCCTGCTGCCTGGCCCTCAAGATAGCCAGGTCTCTGGAAATAGTAATATCTGGCTCAACCCTGGCCATACCTTCGGCCTCAAGTGCTGTCTGGGCAAAGGCTGGCAAAACCGGCAGAAAAACAAAGAAGATGAGCATTATTCTGAAAGCTCGTTGATACCACATGGCATATCTCTATAAAACGTCTGTATCGGTCTGTGTGGGTCCGTGGCTAATTCAATCAATTTACAACGATCACCACCCGGCGTTCTTTGAAGAAGTCATAGGATTTCAGGGCATTGGCTATCTCTATAGCATCTTCTCTCGATATCACCACATCTGTTACATTCACCGCCACTGTTGCCTTCACTATCAGAGGATTTTCTCCAATTCGCTCCTTCATAGCGTTGGCCTTGTGGATGGTTCCGGCGTACCCGGCGAAGCCATTAGTCAAATCGGCTTTTTGCTCTGCAAACCCGCTTCCGTATAATTCCAAAAGTTCTCCTTCAACAAGAATTTTGGGAGCCATGGCCGGTTTTAAATCCAGGCCTCGTGCGTCAATAATGAGCCCTGTATACTGGGTGAAGATGGGATAATCGTTTCAGGTGGATGCCAGGTCCGTGTGTCAGGTGAAGAAACCACATTTTTGGGCATCAGGAGGGTATTTCCCTGCCTGTCCAGGTAAACAAACGCCTTTGCTTCTATCAGCCCCAGTTCATTCGTCCTCGGCCTGGTCACATACGAG
>QENJ01000142.1 GCA_013374505.1 Candidatus Methanophagaceae archaeon | reverse complement strand
AGCTATGTCCATATGTGTGATAACATGCACCTCCTATTTATATTTTTGTGTATATCTAGTGTAGCGAGTTCGTCAGTTCTTTGGTAAGGGAACTCCCAGTAAATAGTTTACCCATTTTGATAAATATCCTAGACTCAGATTTTACAGATTTACACAGACGCTACTGTCCTGATTATTAAGTTTTTAGGGTTGAATCAAAAATTAAAAAAGTACACTACTTTAACTTGGTGTTAATCATCGTTAATCTGCTGCCTAAAGATCCTTGGAAAATGATACAGTTCGGGTAAAAAAATATTTGTGCGTTCCATAAAGCTAAAAAATCCTTTTTGAACGAAAGGTTTTTTTGTAACAAGAATGTTTGGAGAGATAAAGAGGTGAAAAGATGACGAAAGTGCTTGTTGTTTATTATTCCAAAACCGGAAACACCGAAGAGATGGCGGCAGAAGTGGAGAAGGGTGCGATAGAAGGAGGTGCGGATACGCGACTGAAAAAGGCGACCGAAGTGGAAATGGACGATATGAGATGGGCGGACGGTATAATTATAGGCTCGCCCACATACTTCGGACTGCCAGCGCAAGAAGTGAAAGCGTTAATAGATAAATCCATAGAGGTACGAAGAGAGTTGGAAAACAAAGTAGGTGCTGCATTCTCTTCTTCCAAGCACCGAGCAGGTGGTCGAGAAACGACTATATTAGCAATCCTACAGGCGATGTTAGTGCATGGCATGGTTGTTTGCGGCGATCCCATCTCAAGCGGAGGACACTACGGTGCGGCATCGAATGGAGCACCAGATGAGCAAGCGAGGAGAGAATGCAAAGAGCTTGGTAAAAGAGTCGCATTACTGGCGGAAAAGCTAAAAGACTAAAATCTCGACCATAATCTGGCGGAAAAGCGTTTAGAAGACTCAGAAGGGGTAATAAAAGAACTTGAGCACATCGTAGAAGCCACGGCTGAGCACGTATCCGGCTACAAGCTGAATTCTCAGTCGCTTTTAACCTTTTTAATCGCGAAACGGCTAAAATTTGTGCCGGAGGTTAAGGAGATATACAAAGCAAAAACAGGTGTGGAGCCGGTTGTATGGTTAGACCAGAAATTGGGTGATATTCCAAACACAAATTTCCAGGCTGCTGACATCTTGTATAAATTAGGGTTCGATGCAGTACATGTATTACCTTTAATAGGCCCAGATTGTGCCGGGGCGTTACAAATAGCAGCCGAAAGAAACGATATAGGGCAGGAGGGGGTTTTTATCCAGGTCATAAACATGACGCATGATGGCTATAAAGAAGCAAAGAAAGATTATTTTAAGGACGAAGTAATAGACAAATTGCGCGAACGTACGCTTGGGACATACACATATCCGGTTAAAATCGGTAAGGAAACGATTACCACAAAAATCAGGGCTATTGGCACGATCGAACCAGCAAATAGACCTTATGAACTGTTTGAGGGCTATAAACGGATTTACAAGGACAAAATCATGATAATATCAATCGGGATTGGTACTCAGGGCGCATTGCCCGGTAGTGCATTATATGCAGGTGCAACATGCGAAGGCATAGGCAGATTCATATTTAACGGTGTCAACGGGATAGACAGTCCAGGTAACATAACAAAAAAGGCGGACCTATGGCAAACCAATCTGCGTTACTCGCTCTTGCGTCAAGATACACAAATGAACCTTATCCGTTAGAAAGAATTAAGGATGTACTGAAAGAATTCAAACCAGCTAAATCCACCGCAACTTTTACCTCATCCAATTCAGGACTTATGAAATAATCCTCCTTTTTCCTTCTCTTCTCAAACCCAAAAATGCGCCTAAACTATCCCTCGAATACTTTTAAAACGCCTTTTCTGCCCTTCCGGTCATCCACCGTTGTTGCTACCATTTTATTGTCTTAGAAAAACCACCCGTTCCTTGTAATTACTATAACAGCTCATCCTTTTATATAAATTACGTTTTCTTCACCTTTAAAATGCTTGTCACCGGTCAAGACAGGTGCGTTCTTACTTTTCGCTATTTTATATATTATCGCATCTGCCAATCCGAAATTGGGATGATTTATTCTCATCAGCATCTTCGTTTCTCCTGCCTTAATTGCGATCTCTTTACTCAAACCGATAATTTCTGTCTTTGCGAGTATGAAAACAAAACTCGTCTTTCGCTGTGAAACTCGACATCTCAGGATGTGCACCAAACATGGACCTGGGAACTCTATTTTTGGTGAGTTCCCTTAATTACTTCATCAATGGTTTTTGACTTCGTTTCTTCTCTTATCTCTTCTAACAGTTGCAATGTCGTTTTTTCTATTTTTATTATCACCACAGAACTCGCCATTTTCACCTCCAATATAAAAACAAAAAAAGGGGATAAAAAAAAACACCCCCACAAATTCTTTTAGTTTGATCTTTCGATTGTGTTTACTTTCTTCTCTTGAGTACGAGGTAAGCAATTGCTAACAAACCTGCAATCGCGAATACGCCTTCAAATCCAGGTGTTGCTTCCGGCTCAGGTGCTGGCTCCGTTGTTGGCTCCGCTGTTGGCTCAGGTGTTGGCTCAGCTGGCAGTTTCTCATCTATCTTTTCGTCTATCGCTTCGCCTATCTTGTCTTTTATGTCTTCAATCCCTTCTTCTATCTCTTTCTTCACCTCTTCTACTTGAGCTCCACCTATGTCCACTAGCCCTTCATCCGTGTTTCCATCACCGTCGTCTGCCCTCACTATGTACGTACCTATCCTTGCATCCGTCGTGTCAAGCGTTGCATTGAACGTACGGTTAGTTGTTGGTACGGTCGCCGGAGTTAGCTCTGTCGGTCCTTTTGCCGTTACGACAATTGTATAACCTTCTTCTCGGTTGGTCGTTCCTGAAATCTCCAGAGGTTCGCCAATGCCCACTCCCGCTATCGGGTTAAGAATCACAAATGGCGATTGCACGTTTATCATGCCTATCCACAACAGGTCGTCACTTAAGAAGGTCATGTCTTCTATTACCTCCAACATCTCCTCCTGTGTTCTGGTATCTAAAGTATACTCACCTAAGGCAGTATCAGGATCTCTTATGTTATCCGGATTATACAGCCTTGGGTATCCCGTCTTACCCCATACGCCATCGCTTCCTGGACTGAGCACCATCACGAGATACC
>QENJ01000141.1 GCA_013374505.1 Candidatus Methanophagaceae archaeon | reverse complement strand
GACCATCACAACAGAAATAAATTCCCGCTTTTTAAGAGAATTGCTCAGCTTCGTTATCAAAACGATCAATAAGGAGGTGGTTATTGCAATAGACAATCTTGATCAAATCCATGATAAGGATCAGATTGCGGAGTTCGTGCGTGAAATATTCAAACATAGGAAATCACCGATAATCGCTACACTCAGAAGTGAGGCAATAACCGTTGAATTCCGACGCAGTTTCCGTGACCCTATTCTAATTGAAGGGCTATCGCAACGAGCACTCATGGATATTTTAGCCCTGCGAATAGAAGAATGTCCTGAGAAAGATATATTAAAGAACATTTTACTGCCCATTGCGGATAAACTGAAGACGGTAACAGAGAATCCGCTTTCCTTTCTCACCTGGATTCACTATCTCTGTAATAACAGCGAGTTAAATCAGAAAAAGCTGCTGGACGACCTTAATGGTTTTGTAATGGCTTTTTATAGCTTTGACCCTGAGAAAGCATTGTCTATCAGTAAGTTCTTCTTGGAAAGAGGGAATCCATTTTTAGCCAAAGAAGCAATCATTAGGCAATCAAAAATTGCGGAAGAAGATTATGATGTGATGATTGAGAATGGTATTTTAGTTCCCGATGACCTCTATGAGCCACGAAAATATTGCCTTTCACCGGACCTCGCATTTTTCAAATTGAAATAAGAGGACTGAAGATGAAACTATTTCAAACTCCACTGATAACAAATTTTCGAATAAATCCAGCCCTTTTGGGGAAGCCAAAAACTTTACCATTCGATATGTCGGTGGATAAGAAAGATAAAATATTAAGTCTTTTACTCTGGGGCTTGAACAGTTACCAACCTGTCTTTTTTGCATTAGATTATGATGAACTCAAGAGTGCTGCCGAGAAGAGACACGTTGATAGAATAAAAGGGGTAAAGGTAGATAAAAAGACTATCCTCTGTGTTTCAGTACAGAGAGGGGAAGAGTTGCGAGAAGTTTTGAAATTCGGTAGACGAATTCCATTATTGATGATGGTGATTGACATATTGAATCAAGAAGTACCAGCATCCCGAAAATGGCTTTTTCAATTAAAAAATGACATGGTAGATGCTATTAGAAGAAGTGTTTATGAAGATAAAAGAATAGATGATAAACTTTTAGATGGTTCCCTTTTTGAGTTTTGTCTTAAGAATTTTGAAGACCCAATAGACGTGATAGAATTTCTGGATTTGGCTATTTCAGCCAGACTAAAGAATAAATCAATAGAAGAGGCTCGTGATGAAGCGTTTGTTACGATGGTTTGCGATATGATTTCGGTATTGAAAACAAATCAAATAAAAACGCTTCTATCGCTCATTATTGCAAATAACATCCCAGAAATTAAAGAATTAACCACTCTTTCCGAAGAGGATATTGATAAAGCGATAAATGAACTGCAGAAAAAGGGCATGGTTCATCTCAGGAACAAAAAACCTGTATTACCTATTTATCTACGACTGCTTGGAAAACCCGGGTTGCTTGCACTTGTAATGATACAGATAGAGCGGATGGTAGAAGATGGCTTTGACGAGATAGATAAAGTCTATTCCAAAATAGGGAAGGAAATAGCGCCGAAAGAGGTGATTGAACGATCCATAGCGAATGCAGAAACTGTAAGAATGGTTAGCTATCCATTCCCGGAAATAGAAGAACTTGATAAGTTCGTTCTCGCTCTTAAGGCACCATTTATAGTGGAAGTATCGAAGGTAATCGAAAATCCCAATAGAATAATCGAGATAAGCAACGAAGTGTTGTTTAAAACCATAGAAGAACGAATACGTGGTATTGCTTTGTGCGTCCGGGCGCTGGCGTATATAAAGAAAGGTAATTTAGAAGAATCAAGAAGGGATATTGATGATGCTTCTAAAGTCAATCCTGAAGTTTCAAAGTTTTCTGCACGTTTTTATCTTAGTTACGGTGACCTCTATCGAGAAAGAGCGATTTATGAAGACGCGATAGAATGTTATGATACAGCACGAAAATTAGCAGATAAATTGGGAGAAAAGTTATGGACTGCTCTGGCAATAATAGGCATTGCAGAAGTTCATACTGAGCTGGCTAACTATGAAGAAGCAGAGAAACTGTGCAGAGAAGGATTAAGAATTGCTGAGGTGTTGGGGGAAAAGGGTAAAAGAGGAGTTGCGCGAGCTTTTATTCTATTAGGCGGTATTCAGTACAATATTGGAGATACCAGACAGGCAATCGAATATTACGAGCAGGCTCTTTCCATAGATCGTGAGATGTATGGCGACCGACATCCGAACGTGGCAACAGGGCTCAGCAACATCGGCTTGGCATGGTATGCACGTGGGGAGTCGAAGAAAGCGCTAGAGTATTTAGAGCAGGCGCTTGGCATAGACAAGGAAGTGTATGGCGACCGACATCCTGCTGTGGCAACAATTCTCAACAACATCGGCTTGGTATGGCAGACGCTTGGCGAGCCCCAAAAAGCGTTAGAATGTTACAAGCAGGCTCTTTCCATGTATACGGGGGTGTATGGCGAAAAACACCCCAATGTGGCAAACACCCTCAACAACATTGGATCCGCATGGAGAGCACTGGATGAGCCGAAGAAAGCGCTAGAATATTACAAACAGGCTCTTTTCATAGATAAGAAGGTGTATGGTGACCGACATCCTAGCGTGGCAACATACCTCGGCAACATCGGTGAAGCATGGAATGCCCTCGGTGATTCACAACGTGCAAAAGAATATTTTCAACAGGCTTACAACATATTTCGAGAATCCTATGGCGATGAGCATCCTTCTACAAAGACTGTCAAAAGGTCGCTGGATAGTGTAACTTAACAGAATTTAAAAAAACGACCTGATACTAACTTCCTTTTTCCAACAATAGCCAACTTCCCGTTCAAATTATTGGCAACCTCGCTTTTAAGGAAAGCAGTGGTATATTTGATCATTCCCGCTTTAATTGACCTATTAGTATGATTACAACACAAAAGAGCTTTTGATACCAAATTTTTCATTCGTGCATGTACAACCCTTTTTTAGTCATATTAACGATGTGCCGATGCGTTATGCCTGTGCGAGCGATAATTTGTGCTGCTCGGCGCATATTGTGAATATGACGTGGGCGAATAAACGCATGAAATTTAGGTTTTTG
>QENJ01000140.1 GCA_013374505.1 Candidatus Methanophagaceae archaeon | reverse complement strand
GTGATAAAGGCTGTGCAGGAAATTACGGCAAAGCATGCCAAAGATATGCGCGAAGCATGCGAAAGGCGAGCAAAACTATTTGACAAGGATGTCTTTGTCAATAAAATACGAGAGGTGTTTGGTGGATAGTGCGAGCCTGGGAAGTTCGGGACATCCATAAATAAGTAGTGCCTGAACGAAAAGTCCGATTTTTGGTAGGTTGGGTTAAGCGCAATTAGTTATGTTGGGTTGAGCGCAGGCTTCACTTCGTGTCGTACCTCAACCCAACCTACGAATATCAAGCAATTACCAAAATATGATTTCAGTGAGCGAAACCCAACAAATCATGCGGCAGGGGTTTTCGTTCAGGCACTAAGTAAATAACTTTATAAATGTCTTCTGCAAAAGATCAGCAATTCTCATTATGACTTTTTGCTTAGATTTCAGCAAGATATAAGATGTCACCCTGTCTGCTTAAAAAACTACGATCTCGTAAAATCATCTAAAAGCGTCGATTTTCTTTGATTTATGATTTTTGTAGAAAATCTCAGGACTATTCCGTAGAGCTATAATCTACTGAAATCAATGAGATATTTGCGCTATTTCCATAATGAAAATTGCTGGCAAAAGATAAAGCTATAAATAAGGCCAAAAAACTTATACGGCTCTTAAAAACAAACGGCATTGATGTTTATGAAGTATATCTGTTTGGTTCTTCTGTTATAAACAAGGCAGGTAAATACAGTGATATAGATATTGCGGATGTTTCAAAAGATTTTACAGGCATGCCTTTTTATGACGTTAAAAAAATAAGCAAAGAACATAGGGGTCGTCATTTTTGACAGATAGGCTTTTTTGATGCATAAAGGCCATAATATCGTTTGATAATAAATGAGCGACTTGGGATATTTTTGAGAAGCGCAGGTAAGTAGGATGTCCCCCATTACGACACACACTTGTAACGGAGGAGACAACTATGGAATTCAACATCGTTTATAAAAAGAAAAAACACTGGTTTATCGGGCATATCCAAGAATACCCTGATTATGAAAGCCAAGGAAGAACTTTGGATGAATTGAGAGGAAATCTGATAGAAATCTATAATGATATCAATGAAGGGTTAGTACCTGACGCTGAACCTTTTCAATTATTGGAAGTCGCAATTTGAAAAGAAAACAATTGCTGCGAATAATTAAATCAAACGGTTGTTTGTATCTTTGTTCGCCATGGAAGCAATCATGATTGGTATAAAAAAATCCTCAATCAGGGAAAAGCCAACCTATAGCAAGGCATACCGAAATAGAAGATGGTCTCGCCAAAAGAATCATTAAAAGACTTTCATAGATTGGTCATTAGAGGTCAGAAGGCATCTCAGTTAAAAAGAACATTGGGGTCAGGTCGTGGCGAGGCCATTGAGAATAGCCTATCCTGGAGCATTTTACGTAACTTCTCAATAAGTCAGGGCTGCTTTAGAAAAATCCCCCTTTTCAAAAGGGGAAGATAGAGGAATAGCCTGCTTTATTGAGAAGTTACCATTTTACCATATAACATCACGGGGAAACGAAAGAAAAGATATCTTCAAAAGTCAAAGGGACAGGAATTCAGGTTGGCCTTCTGGGTAATTTTAAACACCCAAAAGCAGAAATCAAGCGAATGGCGCTTGGTTTGAAAGAATAACCCATCCGCGTTTCTCTGCGTGGTTCTGCGGCTGATTTCCGGTAGTTGTGCCGGAAATAAATTTGTACAATAATTTTCATGAAAAAATAGAGAATAGAGAGGTGGTGTAATGCAAACTGTTAAATCTTTAACTCCGGAATCTTTGACTGCTGTTGAGATTTTGGAAGGTATTGATAAAGTTCATAGAGATCAGGCCTTAGAAATGTTGAGAAATTTTGTAAATGAACTTGATAGTGAACAGAAATGGCAGGAATTATTATCAAAATCTCCAGAACCAATGATTAATATGGCAAAACAAGCTCTTCAAGAACATATTAATGGAAAAAGCCAGGTGATGTAGTGAATCCATTTACTGTAAAGTCGTATTGGAAATCATATAAGGGATTACCAAAGAAGATTCAAAGGGATGCAGATAGAAAATTTGAGCTTTGGAAGAAGAACCCTTTTCATCCTTCTCTGAATTTCAAATGTGTTAATACGGAATACAATATCTGGTCAGTAAGAGTGACAATGGATTATCGGGCGCTTGCTGTAAGAAATGAGAAGTCAGTGATTTGGTACTGGATTGGTGACCATAATAAATACTTGAGTTTTCGAAAAAAAGTTCTTTAAAAATTAGCAAATTGGCACTTTATTTGCTTCTAAGCTGCCAATTTTTCTTCTAGTCCATCAAATTCATCTAATTTAATCAGCTCCTTATGTTTCTTACGCTCTCTATAAATATTTTTCTTTTCAACCTCAAACCATTTTTTGACAAAATCTTCATCGTTTTGCACTCTATCCATAAAAGCCTCCAGATTTTCGTATTGTGCCCGACGGACTATCGAAGGAATCGTTTGTGACTCCTTTGTCAATTTTCCAGCAGTGCTTTGCTTGCAATTCTCGAAATGGAGGAGGAAGTCAATCCAGGACACCAGGCATAACGATAGTGTTAGGGACTTCCCTAAAAATAAATTACCCCGTCAGAGGATCAATGATGACATCCCATTGGGCGTACCTAAAACTTGGGGGAAGCAATTGTGTCAAATAGATCATCATAAGTGCCATTGACCCAAGCAAGGCGTAAGTGGAGCAGGTGATTGAATCCGTTTACACTCCAACGCATTCCCACACATTTGAATCTCTGTTGGATTAGCCATTTGCAGACGCTTTCAACCATGCCACTACCAATCGGCAGCCCTAATTTCTTGTATCGGTCATAGCTTATGTGATCACTATGCCTTTCGAGATAAGCCACTAAGTTCTCCAAGGTTTTGCGGGCGGAATCCGGAAGGCCCTCTGATGTCAAAGCATCTTTGATTTCATCCAATACTTCTGTTGCTTTTCCTAAACGTAACCGTCGCCTTGCCCAGGCAAACCACTGACGTGCCTTTTTGGTACGTCCGTCAAACAAGGATCGTGCGCCCTTCCAAATGTTTTGAGCAGCATGGTAAAAATCAAGAATCCCCTGAGCATATCTGCTGAACTGATCATTAAATAGCCTCCAAAAACAGCGGCCACCGTCACTCAGCCACAC
>QENJ01000139.1 GCA_013374505.1 Candidatus Methanophagaceae archaeon | reverse complement strand
AAAAAATCGAATAGTTTTTAAATACCTATGTCATACCTGTGATAAACGTGTATTTGAAGTCATCGGCGGTCGTGCTTAAAGGCAGGCCTTGTACTTAAGTATGGGATTTGGTGACTTCATAAGTAGAGTAGAAAAGTAGGATATAAATGTAGTATAAATATTTGATAGATTTTGATAAAAAAAAATGTCGAAAAATGGGAAGCGAAAGAAAAAAGGTTTGGTGAATCGCCAGGGGAGTAAAGGGCTTGCCTTTGGTGCCTTGGCTATGCTGTTTGTGGCAACTATAGTTCCTGTTGGAATGGCTGTAGCCGCTGATGTGGATGACGGTGGCGATCTTTTTGTCTCGATAAAAGGTGGTAAGATACCATCTTTAAGTTCTAATTTTAAAAAGGTATCTTATACTACGCTTTCCGCTGAAGAATCAGATGAATTATGGGTAATGAATACAGATGGAAGCGAATTAAAAAAATTAGACGATATGGAAGAATGGGAATGCATAGTAGGAGAATGGTGCCCTGATGGGAAGAGAATTCTTTATTATAAGGTTAGAGGAAAGCCACCTAAGAAGCCTAGTGATAGTACATTATGGGTTATAAAATCAGACGGAACAGGGAAGAAGATAATCGAGGGCGTATACCCTCCTTTACTAACCCGCTATCGCCATCCAGCAATTTGGAGTACTGATGGGAATAAAATTGCTTATGTTGGTGGGGATGGAATCTGCGTTGTAAATGCTGATGGTAGTGAAAACAAAGTTATCATAAGGGGTGAATTATTCTCTTGGACTCCTGATAGTAAAAGGATAATTCTTAGTTATAAAGGTATAAGGGAAATAGATGTAGTGAGTGGCCTTGAAAAGGTACTAAATGCCACTGTTCCTACGAAATGGATATCTGTTAGCCCTGATGCAAGTAAAATAGCTTATTGTCGTCATGCTTATCGTCCTTATGGAATATACGTTTCAAATATAGACGGAAGTGAGTTAAAACAATTAACTTACAGCGAAAATGACGACCCTTATTGGTCTACTGATAGCAAGAGAATAGCATTTATCTCACGTGAAGAAGGAATACGCTGTGGTATTTGGGTAATGAATTCAGATGGAGGTAATCAGGAAAAGGTGGTAGAGTTATCTTACGAGGATATATGTAGATTGTCTCCATTTGGGGGAACAAAATACCTGGCATGGAGCCAAGATGGAAGCAAGATAGCTTATGCAAGTTATGATAGCAAAAATGAGACTACTAATATTTACACAATAAATGTTGGCAAACCATCTCCTATAAAGCCACCAGCAGGTGAGGCGCCAAAAGAAAAGCCGCAGAGAATATCCGGATTTGAAGTTTTATTTGCAATTGCAGGATTATTAGCGGTAGCATATCTTTTGAGGGGGAAAAAATGAGTTCAATACCAAAAATCTCTTCAATGTTGAATATGGGACAAGAGGACTTAGAAAAAGAGAGTCTAAAAACATATCTGCATATTAAACTTAGGCGCTGTGAGTCTGAGATATTTAATATTGCAAAGAAATACGGAATTTCGTCAATAGAAGAATTCGAAGACCGATATAAAAAGGGAGAAATAGAAGAAGAAGGGACGTGGGAGGATTTCTTTAGGTTAGATCACCTTGAAGCAGAAAAGGAGGCGATAAAAAAGGCATTAGAGGTGGTTCGGTGAATGTCTATCAAAGACTATTGGATATTGCTGAAATCGAGTTCTCTGATATCGTTGATATCGTAGAGGATATTAAAGATAAACTGCGGATACACTTAAAAGACGGGAGTTTTATCGATGTTTGGTTTTCAAAAAAGATTAGGGGGAGATATGCGTACCATTGGGAACGAGGGCATGTCGATGGGAAGATTTACAGACACGATAACATTCCTCATAAGAGCTGGAAATACGTTAAAACCTTCCCCAAGCATTTCCATAACGGTTCCGAAGGTAATGTTTGTGAGAGCTTGATTAGTGATGAACCTACAAATGTAATTAGAGAGTTTTTGGTATTTGCGAGGAAGATTGTCAGTAAATAAGGAGATAACTGTGTGCAAGGAAGACAAAACCCAACAAACCACCAAGGATGCCCCGCAATTCATTTTGGGGTGGTATGGTTGATACCATGGAAAATATACTTCCCCGAAGCACTTAACAGTGCTGTGTTGGATTGGAAGGTAAGCCGTTAAGCCCCCTGATCGTTAGAGGTCCAGAGGTTGATTGGCTACCCTATTAACGACCCGGCATAGTGGGCTACGAGCTCGGATAGGTGGATGTCGAAAATCCCGACCCAACAACGATAGAAAAAGGGGGGAAATAAGATGTATATATGTATCGACTTGCATAAATAGACATGTTATGCAACGACATTAGACAAAGAAGGAGAAAATATAGATAGAAGAGAGTTCAAAAACAACAGAGAAGAATGGGTGAGGTACATTGAGGAGATACCGAGGGATTCAAAGGTAGCAATAGAGGCATGTTCCTACTGGTATCCAGCGTGTGACTTTTTTGAGGAATATACACGATAAAAAAACCACGCTCGCGCTGTATCAGTTATTACCACCACCCACCTATAGATCTAACTGATACACCAGACATCTTCGCACCCGAAACCTGCCTCTTCAGCGTTCTCCTCTGTTGTCTTACTACTAATTAGCCCCCTCCACTAACCACCAGCAAAACACAAACTCATCGTCCCCCAATCAACTGGAACGACATTCTATATAGTTGGCACTCAAAACGACAAGGTATAATATACCCGTACCTAGAATACGGACTTTAAAACCGAAAGATTTATAAAGGGGCATGCTTTATGACTTATTTAGGTAATTCAAATGAAAACACCACTTGTACCGGCAGAAGAAGATAAAAGATGGGATTTAGTGCGAAACGTACTAAGGATATTCGAGCAACGAGAAGTGCGGAAAATAGTGTCTAAATTCGGAATAAAGCCTTTAGATAGGACAATTACGGTGCTGAAGATTGTAATCATCTCCATGTGCTTCGGGACTGACATAACCTTCGTGATAAGTGAATTAAAGGCTAAAGCATCGCTAAGAGAGTTTACAGGCGTGTACAATGCCCCCGATGCCAAGGAGGTCTACCGGCTTTTAAGCAGGTTTACAGTCGAACAGTTCGTGGATATGGTGCTAAGAGTTGTAAACTCCGTTTGTGGAA
>QENJ01000138.1 GCA_013374505.1 Candidatus Methanophagaceae archaeon | reverse complement strand
TTTCGGAGATACTGAAAAAACCGAAAAGTATTTATATACCATTCTTGTATTCAAGAATATAGCAAAGCGTATTAAAAGGTAGAAGAGGCAAGAGCGGAAAGATAAAAATGAGCACGACTGGAAAACTTGAAGAGATAATAATGGATTGGAAAACTTTAGCCGTGATAGCGCTTGTGGCGATTGGATGGCGAACTTTCATAAGCATTGACAAACAGGTAGAGCTTTGGGAGAGCGTTTGCTCTGGTGCTGTTCTCCTCATACTGGGCTGGTTTATCTTCTTTTACCTTTATCTTCTGTCTCGGAGAGAGACGAGCTGGCTAATCTCAAATAAGCTGGCTCAGGGAATTGCCATTAGCACATTAGCCTTAAATTTTTATGTTCTTATTTACTATGGGATGAGATGGTATAGATTATGGGCTGAAATAGAGGTTTATGTGCCTCATGATTATCTCCTTCGTAATGTGAGATACGCCATGTTTGTGTTGGCGTATTGTGGCATAATATGGGCAACAGGGCATCTACAAAAGATGCACGATAATTACCTGTTGAGAACCGCGGATATGCCGGAGAAGCGAAGAGCGGGCGCGGGCGAAGCAATTTTCAGTATACTAACTGATGAACGGTCAGTAATAATAATATTGGGTCTGGTATTCTTATGGCGTGCAATCATAAGTTTCGACAAACAGGTAGTTCTCTGGGAGAGTATGTGCTCGGGGATGGCGATGATCATGCTGGGTTGGATTCTCTTAGGTTACATATTTTCATTATCATTAAGGACAACCAGACCAACAGTTGCAAAGATATATCAAGGCTTTGCCTTTTCTCTATTCACGCTAAACATCTATGTTATCGTTTACTACGGCTGATTCGTAATGCTAATCCAGGAAACGCGTACAGATACACACATTTACGATGGGCAAAAGTGTTTACGGGGCAAGCAGACCGATTATTAACTGAAGTACTTGAATGTATGGGGCTAAAATTGGATATGCTCACATTATACAACATTTATCAAGGTCAAGGATGCGATCCTAATGTTAAGCGGGAGAGGTTGATGGCGCGATGGGTTACTTAACCGAACACGCATGAAGTGCAATCTTATGGTTTACTCTTTTCGTGCTGGTACGGTATAATCCTCATATGCCGTTACTAAATACTTCGCTAATAGTAGTGATGTGCAATAAAAAATCACTAACATAACAAATCTCACATCCCTGAAGATCAATTCCAACGGCTGCGATACGTACGTTTCCTCCACTTCACCCATAATCGTGCATAAAAGTCCATACCACCTCAGCCCATAATAAAACACAGCATAGATGTTTATCGCACATATACCAAAGGCTACATGCTGGATGACCCTGGTCAAATCCGGCTTGTGTTTCACCTTCACGGACAAAGCACAGAGGTATCCGAAGAGGAACCAGCCAATTATGATAAGCGAAATACCCGAGAGTGTACTTTCCCAGAATGTAATATTGTTGTCTATGGTTATAGCCATCCGCCACGAAATCGCCGCTGCTATTATCACCACTAAAGTTAGTGCATGTGTCATCAGTCTGAATAAGGCTTCTTTTATACTCTTAGCATGTTGCTTTGATCTTTCTTTGATTAGCAGTTTGTATTTTTCGTCCATCCCTTTTAAATACCGAACCGAGCCAAGTGCTATGCAATAATACATTACGAAGATGACATATCTCAAATCACGATAAATGAAATCCTTAGGCACGGAAACTTCTACATGCAGTAATCCCGACCATCTCAGCCCATAGTAAATCGAAATATAAACGTTTAGCACGAGAAGGATAATGGCAATACCGCGATAAATCCTGTTCGTTACCGGCCAGTCCGAAGGTTTCCGGGACATAGAATACATGTAAGCGAAAATGCCCCAGCCAAATATGAAAAGACTCAAACCAGAACACGCACTTTCACAGAAAGTTATCTTTTCATCCGAGCTTAGGATTGCTCGCCATAAGAATGCTATGCCAGTTATTACTATTAATACTCGTTCGTCTGTTAATGCACGGAATATGATTTCTCTCCTGTTCATCTTCACAATCCCCGGATATTCGATAAGGAGACTAGTGAATAGCCAAACAGGGCACCCTTTTGGCTATTGGCTGTATTGTTACTCCGCCTCTGCTTTCTTAATCAAGAACTCACACTCTTCAGATGCCCTTTCCAGATACTTGGCTAACACGATTGTTGTGCAATAAAAGATCGCCAACACAAAATATCTTATATCCCTTAAGATGAAATCCACCGGTGCTAAAGCCGCTTCTGAAGCTGTAAGGTATATCAATTTATACCACCTCATGCCGTAGTAAACGATAACATAGATGTTTAGCGTGAATAGAGAAAAGGCAAAGCCTTGATATATCTTTGCAACTGTTGGTCTGGTTGTCCTTAATGATAATGAAAATATGTAACCTAAGAGAATCCAACCCAGCATGATCATCGCCATCCCCGAGCACATACTCTCCCAGAGAACTACCTGTTTGTCGAAACTTATGATTGCACGCCATAAGAATACCAGACCCAATATTATTATTACTGACCGTTCATCAGTTAGTATACTGAAAATTGCTTCGCCCGCGCCCGCTCTTCGCTTCTCCGGCATATCCGCGGTTCTCAACAGGTAATTATCGTGCATCTTTTGTAGATGCCCTGTTGCCCATATTATGCCACAATACGCCAACACAAACATGGCGTATCTCACATTACGAAGGAGATAATCATGAGGCACATAAACCTCTATTTCAGCCCATAATCTATACCATCTCATCCCATAGTAAATAAGAACATAAAAATTTAAGGCTAATGTGCTAATGGCAATTCCCTGAGCCAGCTTATTTGAGATTAGCCAGCTCGTCTCTCTCCGAGACAGAAGATAAAGGTAAAAGAAGATAAACCAGCCCAGTATGAGGAGAACAGCACCAGAGCAAACGCTCTCCCAAAGCTCTACCTGTTTGTCAATGCTTATGAAAGTTCGCCATCCAATCGCCACAAGCGCTATCACGGCTAAAGTTTTCCAATCCATTATTATCTCTTCAAGTTTTCCAGTCGTGCTCATTTTTATCTTTCCGCTCTTGCCTCTTCTACCTTTTAATACGCTTTGCTATATTCTTGAATACAAGAATGGTATATAAATACTTTTCGGTTTTTTCAGTATCTCCGAAA
>QENJ01000341.1 GCA_013374505.1 Candidatus Methanophagaceae archaeon | reverse complement strand
ATACAATGCCACATTCATAACCTTGATCACCTGTCACCAAGTTATCACCGAATGAAATAGCTAAATCGCTCATCACTTTATCCAGTGGAATGGACGTGACAATAGCAACGAATGCCGTGTCTCGTTAGTATCGAAATACATTGCTTCTATATCGTTTAGCTCTCGAGAACGACCCGACCATCCACGTTCATGGTATGGCTGTTTATTGCTACTAACCCACCAGCCAATCTTACGCATTTTTATTTCCTGTTCTGCATAGTACGTATAGGATGTGCCACTGCCTGTAATATGAACGCCGCAGTAGTTTGCACCTGAATAATACTGCGAACAATCTAGATTATCCTCTACGACCCAATCTGTAGTCGGACTCGAAGGTACCCACGTCTCTTCCAAGTTCCAATCCTCGCTAAGGTTCACACCCCAATCGTCCAAACAACCGTCAATCGTATATGCCATCGCGGGCATTGTCAGCATCGTAACTATAACGGCGGACAATGATAAGGTTACCACAAGTTTTATCCCCTTAAACATTCCTATTTTCCTCACTATACTTTGTATTAAAGATTCATACGTTATAAAACTTACTCCACCGACTATTTGTGAAACTAAACAAATTATACCAAAATTTCAAAGTACTATCATTCCAAGTAGCTTCTATTGCGCATTACAATATAAATTATGTTAATACAATTAGTAAATAACTTGAAACATGTCATATTTTTTTTTGTGCTAACGAAAAGCATATAATGAGTGCATCCCTAAGTATATAACTTTTTGCCCTTCTTCGCATTGCCCGAAAAGAAGCAATCGCAAAAGACATGTAAAACAGCCAAAACGCTAAAATAGCAGAATAAGCAGAACCCTTTTGGAAAGGGCAGTAGAACAGTTCTTCATTTGTGTATAATGTGCTTGTACTTGCTCTCTTTGCGTATCTACCAAAAGCGCTTCGCGATGATCTTGGTTTCTTTGGAGTAGTGATGAATGAATTAAGTTAAATCAGGTCTAATTATTTTTTGATACCAACGCTATGGACGAACACGAACCCGCGGTCAAGCAGCAGCATCGGGATACCTCTAAGAACAAGATTTGGTCACTGAGCAGGCGTTATGGACTACAACCACTCCATAGAGTTTTACTGGGTCATGACGGTTCCATGACCGCCCTTCTGGAGTTGATCTCGTGCGGTGAAGTTGCGCTTCGTACGATTAAGCAATCCGTAGTCCCTTGCCCGCAAGAAGCAGCAGACCTACTTGCGGTCGCGGCGGGAGAACCGACAAACGAGCGTGACATCCTGATTATCAGACTGTCAGATGGTTCGCCATTAATATACGCACGATCTTACACACCGCTAGTACGGTTAGAACCGGCCTTCAAAGCCGACTTGATGAAAGCCAACAACCCCATCGGCAATATTATGCAAAAGTACAGAATTGAGGCTCGGAGAGAGATAATAGATGTCGGCTACCTCGATAAGGCTCGAAGTCTTGAAAAGCTATTAGCTTGCCCACCACCATACCTCTGGCGGGAATATAACATCATCACCCAGGGTAAACCGCTGATAACGATCAAAGAGTTCTTCTCTACCTCGTTTCCGACTTTATGAATGGCGGATTAATTGGTAGTATGTCCTAAAAAGGAACTATATTTCTGTTATCCAATGTATTTTTCAACAGGAGATGAGAACCCGCAGATATTGCAATGGAACCCTGGCAGGTCTGCCTTGCATAACGGACATACCTTTTCCCCTCTTGCTTTTTGGTACTTCACCCACGACTTCTTTGTATATCTCATAAAAGAACAGATGCTCTTTATTCATGAATTCCAGCCCATATTCGCTTTTCTTAGTGGCGAACTCGGTATCCGAAATTTTACGTCGGATAACCGCTCTGAGCATCGTTGCTCCCGACCCGAACTCTATCGGTTCTTTTGCTCGCCATGCTACGGCAGCCAATTCTTTCTCAAATTCCTTTCTTAAAATCCATTTACCATAAATTCTGCCTCTTACCGTCTTTATCTTCAAGTCGGGGTTCACGTCAAGCGCGAAATCCACGAGTCCTTTATCCAGATATGGCTGTTTTATCTGCACTCCGAGGTGTGGTCCGAGCGTGTTAGAAGAGAAGTGCATCGTTCTTGCGATAGTTCTTATATACTTATTCAAATCATCATGCGATAACTCGCGCATAAAAGAATAACCTGCGAATAGCTCATCTGCACCGTCACCAGTCATCACGCAGTCTATTCCCCACTTTTTTGCTTCTTTTAATGCTACATAAATGACCAAATCATTAGGGATAGCAGGATCAAAAGTTCTAACCGCTTTTATCACCTCTGGCAGCATCTCCAATGCCTCGTCTTCTGTTATGCTTATCGGGTGGTGTTCATAATGGGACTGAAGAGCAATCGTTTTTGCATATTCAGGATCAGCGGCTGACGTTCCCGCTATGGATACTGTTACAGCTTTCTTGTTCCTACCAGCATTTGTCGTGAGTACTGCTATTATACTCGTGTCCAAGCCACCAGAAAGCAGTAAAGCATCCGTATCGGTTTTCGTCACGGCATCGCTCAATAGTTCGCGTAATGTACTACCGACTTCTTCCTCTTCCTTAGTCATCTCCTTCATTTTACGAACGCACACCCGATAAGTATTTTAGCGACACTGTTCGTTTTAAATATACTTTTTATAACAGAAAGAATAGGTTTAATGTGATGAACACGAGAAGAAAGATAGCGGCTTTTCGGCCCGATAATGTGCTCAAACGGTCAAAGCAAAAATCAGATAGACACGGCTTTGATTTCTTTGGCTTTCCTGTGTTTGAACTGGTAGAACGGAAAGAAGCGTTACCGGAGATAACGGAAGTTTTTGAAGCAGGCGTGGACATAGTGGTATTCACCAGTTTTAATGGAGTAAAGAACTCATTTAGTATCTGCGAAGGCGGATTTGACTTGAAAGAGCAGCTCAAGAGTGTTGCAGTCTATGCTATTGGCCCCGCAACGCGAAGAGAGCTTGTTAGATGCGGCGTGCAAGTAGATTTCATGCCGGAAGATTACAGTGCAAAAGGACTTATGGCGCTACTGGATGCGCAAGGAGAACTCGAAGCCAAAAGAATCGCTTTTCTCCGGAGTGCCGAGGGCGGTAATGAGATACTGGCATTTTTACGTGAAAAAGGTGCTTCTGTAATAGATATA
>QENJ01000137.1 GCA_013374505.1 Candidatus Methanophagaceae archaeon | reverse complement strand
AAGTCATCAACATCGGTAAACGAAGCGCTGTCGTTTAGCCATTGTAAAAGAAGTGCTGCTCCATGCTTGCACATCCTTCCAACAGGACATGAGCATTCCGCGCATATTTCATCCTGTGCAATTTTAACAGCTACTATATATGGATTCTGTGCGGAACCGAGCACAGTGCCATGAAGGCAATCACCCATTTTTACCGCGTGCTCTACATATCCCTGCTCAAAATAGTCCTGCCCTCTTGTAAATGTTTTAGTGCCGAATGCAGATCTTAGTCATTCCTCTGTTATACCCCGCATCTTCTAGTCTAATTCGGAATAGTCACTCATACAACCGATTCACGCCGTTTATTAACGCATACACAGATGCCGTCACAATATCTTCACTCACACCACTTGCGGTTATCGCCTTATCGCCCCGGCTTATCTTCACTACTACATTCACCAACGCATCCGTTCCGCCTGTGATGGCATCCACGTGGTACTCCTCAAGCCGCAGATCGTCCATTTCCATCCCCGCCATTGCCTTCCTGAGTGCATTTATTGCGGCATCCACAGGACCGACACCCACGCCTGCTTCCACTATTTCTTCTCCATCTATCTGTAACCGCAGTGATGCCGTTGGATACACGTTCTTTCCAGATACCACAGATAAGTCAACGAGTTTTATCTTCTCTTCACGTTCTATACGCAATACGTCGTCCACTAAGGCTTGAAAATCAGCATCGGTAATCAATTTACCCCGGTCGCCAAGCTCTTTCACCATTGCCAGTATCTTCTGCGTTTGTTCCTCATCTGCGGAGATACCTTTCTCTTCCAGTGCCAGTTTCACCGATGCCTTACCCGTATGCTTACCAAGCGCGAATCGCCTCTTCCTGCCTATTATGCCCGGGTCAATAGGTTCATATAAGCTTGTACCTGCCAGTGTACCATGAACGTGCATGCCTGACTCGTGCGTGAATACGTTATCGCCCATAAGCGGCTTGTTCGGTGCCAGCGGCATCTTAGTCAAATTCCGGACCAATAGCGAAGTTTCATACAGCTTCTTCTTCTTTATGTTCGTCTTTACGTTATAAAGCAGCTCCAACGCGGTTACCACTTCCTCTAAGGGTGCGTTACCCGCTCTTTCGCCCAGGCCATTCACCGTTACATGCACCACATCCGCTCCGGCCATCACCGCAGTTATGGAATTCGCAGTTGCCAGCCCGAAATCGTTATGGCAGTGTACGGAAACGGGCGTATCGGAATTGCAAAGCACCAGAAACATTTCCCTCGTACGCTCGGGATACAGCACGCCAACGGTATCGCAGAAGCTTAAACGGTCAACAATCGGGGCTAAATCGGTAAAGAACGATTTTAAAAACGACATGTCCGCCCGGGATGCGTCTTCTGCACTGATTTCCACTTTTAAGCCATGGCTCTTTACATATTCTGACATCTCGATGGTCATGGCCATTAACGTTTCTCGATCTATCTTCAATTTCTTCTTTATGTGGCTGTCAGAAACAGGAGAAACTAAATTTATCGTATCAACTTCGCAGTTAATTGCTGCGTCTATGTCCCCTTTCAAAAGACGTGCAAACGAGCTGATCTCGGCATTTAAGCCTTCACGCGCTATGCCTTTTATTGCTCTTTGCTCGCCTTCCGATATGACCGCAGTTCCTGCTTCTATGATGTCTGCGCCTAATACGTCAAGCTGTTTTGCAATTTGCAGTTTCTGTTCCGGCGTTAGTGATACCCCTGGTGTTTGCTCACCATCTCGCAACGTCGTGTCCAGTATTTTTACCGCGTGCTCTACATATCCCTGCTCAAAATAGTCCTGCCCTCTTGTAAATGTTTTAGTGCCGAATGCAGATCTTAGTCATTCCTCTGTTATACCCCGCATCTTCTAGTCTAATTCGGAATAGTCACTCATACAACCGATTCACGCCGTTTATTAACGCATACACAGATGCCGTCACAATATCTTCACTCACACCACTTGCGGTTATCGCCTTATCGCCCCGGCTTATCTTCACTACTACATTCACCAACGCATCCGTTCCGCCTGTGATGGCATCCACGTGGTACTCCTCAAGCCGCAGATCGTCCATTTCCATCCCCGCCATTGCCTTCCTGAGTGCATTTATTGCGGCATCCACAGGACCGACACCCACGCCTGCTTCCACTATTTCTTCTCCATCTATCTGTAACCGCAGTGATGCCGTTGGATACACGTTCTTTCCAGATACCACAGATAAGTCAACGAGTTTTATCTTCTCTTCACGTTCTATACGCAATACGTCGTCCACTAAGGCTTGAAAATCAGCATCGGTAATCAATTTACCCCGGTCGCCAAGCTCTTTCACCATTGCCAGTATCTTCTGCGTTTGTTCCTCATCTGCGGAGATACCTTTCTCTTCCAGTGCCAGTTTCACCGATGCCTTACCCGTATGCTTACCAAGCGCGAATCGCCTCTTCCTGCCTATTATGCCCGGGTCAATAGGTTCATATAAGCTTGTACCTGCCAGTGTACCATGAACGTGCATGCCTGACTCGTGCGTGAATACGTTATCGCCCATAAGCGGCTTGTTCGGTGCCAGCGGCATCTTAGTCAAATTCCGGACCAATAGCGAAGTTTCATACAGCTTCTTCTTCTTTATGTTCGTCTTTACGTTATAAAGCAGCTCCAACGCGGTTACCACTTCCTCTAAGGGTGCGTTACCCGCTCTTTCGCCCAGGCCATTCACCGTTACATGCACCACATCCGCTCCGGCCATCACCGCAGTTATGGAATTCGCAGTTGCCAGCCCGAAATCGTTATGGCAGTGTACGGAAACGGGCGTATCGGAATTGCAAAGCACCAGAAACATTTCCCTCGTACGCTCGGGATACAGCACGCCAACGGTATCGCAGAAGCTTAAACGGTCAACAATCGGGGCTAAATCGGTAAAGAACGATTTTAAAAACGACATGTCCGCCCGGGATGCGTCTTCTGCACTGATTTCCACTTTTAAGCCATGGCTCTTTACATATTCTGACATCTCGATGGTCATGGCCATTAACGTTTCTCGATCTATCTTCAATTTCTTCTTTATGTGGCTGTCAGAAACAGGAGAAACTAAATTTATCGTATCAACTTCGCAGTTAATTGCTGCGTCTATGTCCCCTTTCAAAAGACGTGCAAACGAGCTGATCTCGGCATTTAAGCCTTCACGCG
>QENJ01000340.1 GCA_013374505.1 Candidatus Methanophagaceae archaeon | reverse complement strand
CAAAGCAATATCTGACGCACCAAAGATATAAGGTATCTCCTCGTTTGAAAAGAATATATTTGGAAATATCACCCTATCCGTGAGGTCGAGTTCTTCGATTCTCTTTCTGATTAATTCGACATAGTCCTTAGCTTTTCTTGTTGCATCCGGAGGAAGCCCACCTGCAATAAATAGATACACATCTTCGACTTCCTCTCGTATCTCCTTGAACACCTCAAGCGAGACATCCAGATCTTTAAATGGATTGACAAAGCCAAACACCGTAATTATCTTACCTTCTTCTGGTAAGTTTAGCCGTAGCCGCGAAACTTTCTTATCTGCATTGCTGACCGCTGTACCATGGGGAATAATATGAATCTTCGCTGACGGTATTCTGAGTCGTTCTAATATCGCTTTCTGCGATTCGAGATGGACAATAACATCGCCAGCAAGCTCAGCAATTCTCTGAGCAAACTTCTCGTCCACATCACCGCTTACCGAGAATTGACTTGGTCTTACGCAATGGATGGTAACGATAGTCCTTTTTGCAGTTTCGTTCAATCTTTCAAGCAGCACAGGCAGCCGGTCATCAAAACTGTAAATGCCGTATTCATGTTGAATGTGGACAATATCTACGTCCTTCGTATTGCTGAGAATTGGTTCTACAAAATTGGTGTTCCTATCCCAACACGGAACTACCTCAAATCGCTCTTGCTTGACTGGTGCGGCACCTTTCTCGGCAACTATCTTAATATCCAGCGTGGGAGACACCACCTGGAGTCCATGGATGAGATAATCTGTATATGTGGCTATCCCACACTGCTGAGGAAGATAAGTAGATACGTAAGCGATTTTCATTTATTATATATCATTTGATCTTACCGTTTAAATATATTTTGACTTGCATTCCGCCTTTTCTAAAATAAAGAGAAAGGAGGTAGCGCAAGCGTTCTATTCTCCTCGTTCATACCACTGTTTATGCCCTGTTCCCTTGATGAGATTCGTTCGCGTTATTACCTTTTTACCACGGCTATACCGCCAAATACTTTGGGTTTAGTAAACACAGTTACGCATAGGCGTATTTCACGAAATCCTCCACCTTTTCACTGAACTCAGCACGAAGTTCTGGCGTTATAGTTGGCCGCACACTCCGGATAGCAGTTTCAAAATGTTTCTTCCCAATCAATATATTTTTTAGCGCTTCTTTTACGTGTGCTTCCGTTATCCCCTCCGTGATAAATTCGCGTAAAGCACTCATCACGGCTTCTTTTACTATCGCGGCTATATCCGCGCCGACATACCCCTCTGTGAGATCCGCAAGTTCTGCAGCATCCACGTCATCACCTAATGGCTTTCCCGTCAGATGCACTTCAAATATCTTTTCCCGCTCTTCTTTATCCGGCGGCGGGATATATATCAACCGGTCAAGCCGTCCTGGTCTCATTAACGCTGGATCTACCATGTCCGGTCGGTTTGTAGCACCGATAACAATCACCTCTTTCAACTCCTCTAAGCCGTCCATCTCGGTTAACATCTGAGAAACCACTCGCTCTGTTACGTGAGCGTCATAACCCGCGCCTCTTACCGGCGTAACCGAATCTAGCTCATCTAAGAAGATGATACAGGGTGCCGCCTGTTTAGCCTTCCTAAAAATTTCACGAACCGCTTTCTCTGATTCACCTACCCATTTCGAGAGCAGTTCGGGGCCTTTAATACTTATAAAGTTCGATTCACTCTCATTCGCTACTGCTTTCACCAGCATCGTCTTTCCGGTGCCGGGCGCACCAAACAAAAGGATGCCTTTAGGAGGTTTTGAATTCAGATGAGTAAAAACGTCAGGGTATTTAAGCGGCCATTCCACAACCTCTTTCAATTCCTGTTTCGCACGTGCCATACCGCCTATGTCGTCCCATTTAACATTTGGTACTTCGACAAAGACCTCTCGGAGTGCAGAAGGTTCGGTGTTCTTTAACGCTTCACTGAAATCCTCTTTTGTTACTTCCAGCTTTTCCATCACTTCCTGTGGTATCTCTTTCTCTAGATCTATCTCCGGTAATATTTTCCGAATCGCGTGCATTGCCGCTTCTTTACACAACGTAGCGAGGTCTGCGCCGACAAAACCATGCGTGAATTTAGCGAGGTCCTTCAGGTCTACATCTTCAGCCAGAGGCATGCCACGCGTATGCACTTGCAATATCTCATCACGACCGTTCATATTCGGTATGCCTATTTCGATCTCACGATCGAAACGGCCGCCTCTTCTCAACGCTTCATCCAGCGCATTTGGTCTATTCGTGGCGCCAACTACCACTACCTGCCCTCGCGATACCAGACCGTCCATCAAGGATAGAAGCTGAGCTACCACGCGCCTTTCTACTTCTCCGGTGGTATCGCCCCTTTTTGGTGCAATGGAATCTAGTTCATCAATAAAGATAATGGAAGGTGCGGTTTTACTTCCGTCCTCAAAAATGTCACGCAGGTGTTTCTCACTCTCGCCATAAAACTTGCTCATTATTTCGGGTCCTGAAATGGAATAGAAATTGGCGTCTGTCTCATTCGCAACTGCTTTTGCTATCAATGTCTTACCAGTTCCAGGGGGGCCATGCAAGAGAACGCCTTTTGGTGGCTCTATACCCAATCGCTCGAATAGCTCGGGATGCCGTAATGGCAGCTCTATCATCTCCCGAATCATACTTATCTCACGTTGCAAACCGCCAATATCCTCGTAAGCTATGTGAGGTACACCCGTTGCCCCTTCTCGTGCCTTACGAAGAACAAATTCGGTATTTAAGTCCGGCATCACGGTACCTGAAGGGAGCGTATTTGTAACTATAAATGAAATGGGATTGCCAAGCATCTCCACACGTATAATCTGCCCTTTTGTAATCGGTCGCCCTTTCAGTATCTTTGCCAGGTATCGCTCTCCACCTGCGACTTTTACTGGCTGCGTGGGCTCAAGTATAACTCTTTTTGCTTCCTGCACTATTGTCTTCCGTACTAGTACGCGGTCATCTATGGCGACACCGGCATTACTCCTTATGTTTCCGTCTATGCGTAGTAGTGACTTGTTGTTGTCGGGTGAATATCCGGGCCATACAATACCCGTGGCAGTATTCTTACCCTCTACTTCTATTACGTCGCCGCTCACGAGACCCAGCTTCCGCATTGTCGCTGCATCTATCCGCGCTATACCTCTTCCTGCGTCCCTATGGTACGCTTCTGCTACTCTCAATGTGACCGCGTTCTCTTCTTCT
>QENJ01000339.1 GCA_013374505.1 Candidatus Methanophagaceae archaeon | reverse complement strand
TGGTTATCTCATACTAAGCAGCCAGCTATAAAATATATTTGATTTTTAACGTTAAAAAACATAGTGTTTTATTAATGACCACTTTAGGAGTACTAATCCACGGGCCTGAGGTAATAGACGAAGGCGAAACGGGAGAAGCGCTAGCAAGACTACGAAAAGCAGGGTTTGAAGTAGAAGCGGCTTTGGGTGGAATAACCGGTAAAACTGCGGTCATTGATGCGGGCTTACAGCACACGGTAGACATAAGCAAAGACATGAAACCGTCTGAAGTGCTGAAATATTTCTTGAAGCGTGATTTGGAGTTTATCGTGCTTGTGAACCATGCGAAGACCGAAACGAGCGGATTCATGCTTGGCGAGGGCATTTTGAGGAATTTTGTTGATAGTGGTGGAGCAACGGAAAACATTTCTTTCGTGCAATTAGAATACTGTAGCAGGATTATTATACGATGGCGTGTGAACGCAGAAGATGAAGCGCTATTTAAGGTGATAACAGGACTATTCACAGAATTTGAAGTACGAGAACCGTATAAACTCGAATCAAGATGCAAAAAAGAGTCGAATCTGGTGTACCGTGAGCTAAAAGGGGTGCATCCTGGAGAGAAAATCGTGGTGAACGGCGTTATTGTCGGAATGGCTACTCGTGGTGCTTCTGACTTCCCCCTTGAACTCTTAGCAGAGATTAAACTATACAGCGAGTACCTACCGAAGGCGCAGGAATTAGCGTTCACACAGGAGCAGCGGTATCTGCATTTCTTATGGGATGTTCTCGACAAACGCCCGATAAGCGTAGTCGTGGACTTTGCCATCCCATTCCGGCGTATCATAGCCAAGCGATTATTTAAACGCTGTGGCAACAATTTTATAGCAGAAGAAAACGTCCGTTTCAACTTCGGTCAGAATTTGGAACTCGGAAACGATGTTTTTATGAACCGGGGTGTGTACCTGGACACAAAAGGTGGGCTCGTGCTGGGTGATTTCGTGGCATTGACCGAGGGTGTCGAGATTTACACGCATACACATTCGGAATCCGAGCATAGCCGGAGAAGTTACGGTAGGGTAGTGATAAACGCTTTCGCGAAGATATACGCCCATGCCACGATATTACCTGGGGTCACCGTGGGCGAACAGGCAATTATAGCCGCAAAAGCGTTGGTGAGTAAAGATGTAGCGCCTAACATGGTTGTGGCGGGCAGCCCTGCGAAGGTAATCAGGGAGCGAAAGACAAACGGAAGAAGTGGAGCAGGGTTGGGTCATATATGGCTTTACGATGCTGCATTTCAAAAATAATCGTGTCACACTAAAATACACCATCTATCTTAGTACCACAACTCGTGCATTTTGAATCTTTTATGTTATTCGCCAGAATCTGGAATCCCACGCGCTGGATTAGCAACTCACCGCATTTATAGCAGTAAGTGTTCTCTTCACCTTCTCCCGGTATATTACCTTCATACACGTATCTCAAACCGGTTTCTAACCCAATTGCCCTTGCCGCGCGTAATGCAGAAACAGGCGTTGGTGCTATATGGGTTAGCTTGTACGTGGGATAGAACAGAGAAATGTGCCAGGGGATGTCCACGCCAACACTCTTGATGAACTCAGCAATCGCTCTGAGATCGTCCTCTGAATCGTTCAATGTCGGTATAACTAACGTGGTTACTTCAACCCAAACGCCCAAACTTTTGTACAGCTTTATCGCGTTTAGAACAGGGTCCAGATGCCCGCCGCAATTCTTTAGATACAGGTCTTCCGATAGCCCTTTCAGGTCTATGTTTATGGCATCCAGATAAGGCGCGATTGCACGTATCGCCTCCTCGGTAGTATACCCATTTGAGACAAAGACGTTGCATATGCCTGCTTCATGTGCTAGCCGGGCAGTATCATAAGCGTACTCGAAGTATATTGTCGGTTCGGTATAGGTATATGCAATGATTCGGCAGTCATAGTCCTTAGCCGCCGCAACAATTTCCTGTGGCGAGGTCTCTTCGCCTACTATCCTTTTATTGCCGCCTTTAGGCATCTGCGAAATCGAGAAGTTCTGACAGTTTTTGCAGTTTAAGTTACAGCCGACAGTTGCAACTGAGTATGACATTGCACCGGGATGGAAATGGAATAGTGGTTTCTTCTCTATTGGATCTATCCCCCTCGCTACTGCCTTGCCATAGACCAGGCTGTAAAGAGTGCCGTTCCGATTTTCTCTAACGCCACATATCCCTCGCTTCGTGTCGTTTATCTTGCAACGATGCGGGCATAAGTGGCAGCGGACAGCGCTATTTTCCTGTTGCTCGTAGAACATTGCTCCTTTCATCTTAGCTGACACCGCCACCTCAGGTTTTCTTTGCCACAAGGTAAATTTAAAAAGCAGTTATTAACTATTAAATATCGGCTGCACAAAACCTGAATAGATACCAAAACTTCAGCTTGCGGCAATGAGCAGGATTGATATTTTAGAAAATTAAAGAGATCCTTTCTTTCTTTTTGTTGATGAGTTTCAGAATTTTGTGAGTGTAGAAACATTTGAAAATATTTTGTCTGAAGCAAGGAAATACCGGCTTGGTCTCGCTTTGGCTCATCAATACATTGGCCAATTGGATGAAGAATTAAGAAAAGCCATATTTGGAAATGTTGGGTCTATCATAACATTCCTAATAGGATCAGAAAACGGAGAAACTATTGAAAAAGAATTCTATCCTGAGTTTAACCGACAAGATTTAATAAACCTTGATAAACACCACATCTATCTCAAACTTGCCATAGATGGCAGAACATCAAAACCATTTTCTGCTTTGACTTTGGATCCGTTCTTTGGTTTTGAGTAGCAAGGGAATAAAGAGAAGGTAATTGAAAAGTCGAGAACGAGATATGCGAGAAAGAGAACGGAGATTTAGGGGAAGATTGAGAGGTGGGGTGGAGAATGCGAGAATGGCGAAAAAAGGAATTACAAAAATGATACTCTCCCTCTTAAATTTCATTTTGGCGGGAAGGAGAAGGGAAAGTGAAAAGTTATAAATAGTAATAAAAAAGAGGGTAATTAAATGGCAGAGGAAGACAAGGGAAAGGAAGATAATGAAAAGAAAGAGAAAAGAAAGGAATGGTGGCAGTTAAATGGGATAGTGGTTGGATTTTGGGCTATCATTATTGTAATTGCATTTGGTATAGCACAACCTATTTTATGGTACCGCTTATTTGGAATATATCCACCTAAAGGTGTTCATAGGTGTTCGGTTAAGTACGACTCAACATAAA
>QENJ01000136.1 GCA_013374505.1 Candidatus Methanophagaceae archaeon | reverse complement strand
CGTACAGGAATTCGGTACGGATATGGTCACGATTCACCTGATAAGCACGGACCCTATGATAAATGATACATCCGCGAAAGAAGCGGCAAAGACGGTAGAGGAAGTGCTGCAAGCGGTTAAGGTGCCTATAGTCATCGGTGGTTCCGGTAATCCGGACAAGGACCCGGCGGTGCTGGAAGCTGCGGCTGAAGTAGCAGAAGGCGAGAGATGTTTAATTGCGTCTGCAAACTTGAACATGGACTATGAGCGGATAGCGAAAGCCGCGCAGGACCACGGGCATGTTATCCTTTCGTGGACTCAACTGGACATAAATGCGCAAAAGACGTTGAACCGGTATTTATTTAAATTGGGCGTGCCGCGTGAAGACATCGTGATAGACCCAACAACGGCTGCGCTTGGTTATGGCCTGGATTACGCATACACGAATATCGAACGGATGCGGATAGCGGCATTGAAGGGTGATTCTGACCTGGCATTCCCGATTTCGTGTGGTATAACAAATGCGTGGGGTGCAAGAGAAGCATGGATGAAGGATTCGCCCATTCGTGAGGACTCCGATTGGGGTCCTGCTGCGTATAGAGGTCCTTTGTTTGAGATCGTTACGGGGCTTACGTTAGGAATAGCCGGTGGTGATTTGTTCATGATGATGCACCCAAAAGCGGCTAAAACTGTTAAGCGAGTCACGCAGATGCTGTTCGGCGCGAAAACGGATGATGATAAAGCGATAGGGATGGAAGATTGGGTGAAGTGGAGGCCTGAGAAATGAGAATAGGTAGTCCGATGGAAATCTGGGAATATCTACCCGGTACGAATTGCGGTGAATGCGGTGAGAAGACTTGTCTGGCTTACGCATCGCTATTGAAAGACAGGAAGAAGAGTTTATCAGACTGTAAACCTCTTTTTGAGCCTAAGTACGCAGATAAGGCCAGCAAATTAATGGATTTGTTAGCGCCCGAAGTGCGAGAAGTGAAGATCGGAATAGGTGCGCGGACAATGAAAATAGGTGGTGAGGACGTCCTGTACCGGCACGAGCTGACGTTCTTCAATAGAACCGCGCTTACTTATGACGTTTGGGACACGATGGACGAAGCGGAATTGCGTGTTAGAGTAAAAGAGATAACAGACTGGCGCAAGTTTTACGTGGGTGAATTTTTAACGTTAGATGCGATTGCTATTCGTTCGGTATCAGACGATGCGAACACATTTGCGGCCTGCGTGAAGTGCGTTGCCGAAGAGACCGACCTGCCGCTAGTGCTTTGTTCGTTCAATGCGGAAGTGCAGGAAGAAGGTTTGAAGACGGTTTCAGATAGGAATCCACTGATATACGCTGCGGACAAGGATAACTGGTCAGAGATGCTAAGCCTTGCAAAGCGCTACAAAGTCCCGGTTGCGTTGTTCTCACCGGACCTCGATATGCTAAATAGCCTTGCAGTAACCTTTTCCTCGGCCGGCATACAAGACCTCGTGCTGGACCCTGGGACGTACCCCACTGGAAACGGACTCAGTGAGAGTTTCTCCAGATTCGTACAGCTAAGACGTGCTGGTATAGGAGAGCAGGATAAACAACTTGCATATCCGCTGATCGCCGTGCCTATGACCGCATGGCAGGTGCTTGAAGATGCACTGGAAGCTTCTTACTGGGAAGCGGTTATCGCAGATACGTTCATCCTAAGATATGCGGATATGATGATTCTGCACTCGATCGAGCCGCATTCGTTGATACCTGAGCGTACTCTTGTCGCGAATATATACACCGACCCACGGCGTCCTGTAAGTGTGGATGCCGGGTTGAGAGAGGTAGGTAACCCAACGGCGGAATCACCTCTTTTCCTTACCACTAACTTCGCTTTGACTTACTACACCGTAGAAAGTGACATCGCTTCAAACAAGATTGATTCGTATTTGATGGTGGTGGACACAGATGGTCTGGGCGTGGAAGCGGCAGTTGCAGGCGGACAGCTCAATGCAAACGTGATAAAAGAGACTATTGACTCGCATGAAATAGGCAAGAAGGTAAAAAACGAGACAATCGTGTTACCAGGTCTTGCCGCGCGGATTTCCGGTGAGACGGAAGATGCAACGGGTTGGACAGTACTTGTGGGACCACGAGACAGCGGCAGGATTCCTGGTTGGATGGAGACTAGTTGGCCCCCAAAAAACGCTTCGTAAATCAAACTTCCTTTGTGAAGCAATTACCCACAGAAGGCATAAGTTTCTTTGATCAAACTTTCTTTGTGAAAGAAAGTTTGATGGGGCAGCCCAGATTCGAACTGGGGTCCATGGCTCCCAAAGCCACGAGGATAACCTGGCTACCCTACTGCCCCTTTCTTTTTTGCATATGCTATTTTTGCATATGCCATATTAGTAGGAGATGACGTTTCTTTACATAAATACTAGGTTTATTCTTCTACAAGAAGGTGGTTTTTAATCTCGGTAGTACATCTCTTTGTATTCATGAAGGTACCAGCAAAGAAATTAGGGGAAGGAGATGTAAGGGTGAAAGTATTCACTTCCTGGAGTGGCGGCAAGGAAAGTTGTCTTGCCTGTTATAAAGCGATGTCAGCAGGATTTGACGTCTCTTACCTACTGAATGTTATATCCGAAGACGGCACACGATCACGGGCTCACGGATTACGTTCTGACTTGTTAGTCTTACAAGCGGCAGCTATTGGAATACCGATAATCCAGGTTAAAAGCACGTGGAATAGCTACGAGGCTAAATTCAAAGAAGCTGCGAGGGACTTGAAGCACAAAGGGCTAAAAGGCGGTGTATTTGGCGATATTGACCTGCCGGAACATAAGGACTGGGTGGATAGAGTGTGTTCGGAAGTAGGGGTAGAGTCAATCGAACCGCTATGGCGGTATGACCCAAAAACGGTCTTAACCGAATTTGTGAACTCGGGATTCAAAGCGATAGTCATAAACGTAAAAGCGGATTTGTTCGGTGAAGACTGGTTGGGTAGAGAGATAAACGCGCAATTTATCGCGGATTTGCCAGACACAATTCATCCCTGCGGCGAACACGGTGAATATCACACTTTTGTGCTTGATGGTCCTTTGTTCCAGCAAAGAGTAGAGATAACGTCGTCAAACACGGAATTAAAAGACGGTAATTGGCTGCTTGATATATCTGAGTATAACTTAAGCGCTAAGTAGCAAAACAAAAAACGCATCCAGAAGTCATAGAATCATATACGCTACTACGTCATCAATCGTGGATACCTCTTCCACTTCCATTTTGCCTTTCATATG
>QENJ01000135.1 GCA_013374505.1 Candidatus Methanophagaceae archaeon | reverse complement strand
CTTGGTTTTACCATCTTTACCCCACTAATATTTACTATATGTTGCCGCGGGTAAAAGCGCAGTACAAAAATCCGTGTACTCTTGTGGCTACAAAAAAAGTAAACTACGAAATTCAGATATACCCTGATACCTCTTCTATTATCCTTTCGCAATAAAAGCACCGGAACCGGGGTGGGTCCTCGCTCACAGTCACGAATTTAGATATAACCGGCTCTCTTTTCGCATTCGATATGCAATTGGGGTTCGCACATCTTATGATACCCTCTATTGAACCTGGAAGGTAAACCCTGTGCTTTGCTATTACTTCGGAGTCGCGTATTATGTTTATCGTGGCGTTTGGTGCGATCAATGCGATTTTATCCACCTCGTCAGGCTTTAGCTCCAGCTCTTCCACTTTTACTATGTCCTTCCGGCCCATAACCTTGCTTGGTACATTTATCACCACGCTTAAAACCGCATCTGTCTTCGTGGTTATCCCCAATATCCGCAGCACGTTCAGAGCCTGACCCGCTGTAATATGGTCTATGACCGATCCATTTGTGATTGGTACTACTTTTAATTCTTTTTTCATTGTTACTTAATATTTATTCAATACAGATAAGCTATCATAAGTTATTTAAGTTTCTGCTTTCTAAATGTGGACACAGCCTACAATGAATAACAAAGTACTTTTGTTAGGAAATGGTATAAATCGGTTATCAAACGAATATTCACGGTCAGATTTATTGGATAAATTAATAAAAGAGACAGGAATGTCAGAGGTAATAACATACAGAGAAGAAAAGCCTTTTACGCTTCTATATGAAGAGATATATTTGCGGACTTAAAAGCATTTGCGGAGTAAAGAGCTAAGATTAAAGGAAGAAATCCGCGCGTTTGACAAGGATAATACCATTTACTCCTGGGTTGATCTATTCCTTATAAATGAGGTTCATATACTCGGGTTAGCGTTGGATTATACAGAGATTGACCTGTGGTGGCTGATGATCTTTAAGGAGCGTCTGAAGAAAGAATGTGGGTTTCAGTATGGGGACACAATGTATTATAAGTTTTATCCACATATATTAGATAAAAAAGAAGAAGCGAAACTTTCTATTATAGAATCGTTTGGTGTTAATGTTATAAAAAAGGATGTAGGGACGAGCTATGAGAATGCGGGGGATGCTTATAATGAGTTCATCAATAAATTTCCTAAGGGGGGATGACTATGAATAGAACGGAGAAAGTGGAGATGCTGCAGAAATTGAGTGAGAAAGAACTTACAAAGACGTTTTTAATCCCACTATTCCAGGAGATGAATTTCAAGAATGTAAAATATAATCATGGGGTTCTTGAATATGGAAAAGATGTAATCTACTGCGAAGAAACGAGGTTTCACAAGCTAAAACATGTGGGGGTTCAAGTCAAGCAAGGAGACATCAACACCACTGTTGCAGAAAAAATATTCAGCCAAATAACAGAGGGGATGAGTTCATTTATAGATCTATCAGATAATAATAAACAAAAACCCATTGATGAGTTCCTTGTTGTTACTTCGGGAGTGATTAAAGAACATGCAAGAGTAAAACTGTCGAAGAAGCTTGAAAATGTTCACATTAACAAGCCCCTCTCGTTTATAGAAGGCAATGAGCTTGTTGAGTTGCTGGAAGAATATATGCCCTCTGCTTTCTGGGAAGAATACGACTACTTCACTAAATACTTCAACGCAATGAAAGCAGAATTCGAAAAAATAACAGACATCACTGCAATCGGCCAAAAAGAACCTGTGCCATTAGAGAATATTTATGTTTCACTGAAGCTGAGTGAAAAAATCAAAACACATGGAGTAGTATGTGATGGTTTCGACGTGGAATGTACAATAAATTTAAAAGAACCTGAGATTCCTGTTGTGCAAGGACGAACGATAGTTGACGAGAAAGCAGAGCCAAGGAAAGTGGAAAGGCAAGTAGAAAGAGATAGGATTCTTGATGCTGATAGGGCAGTAAAAGAATTTGATAAACTGGTAATTGTAGGAACCCCTGGTTCTGGTAAAACGACCTTGCTGAAACATCTCGCACTAAAATCATGCACGGAAAATCTTAAGATGCAGGAGAGGACTTGTGTTCCCATCTTTATTACATTGCGAGAATTATCAGAGAGCGAAAAAGATTTAAGACAATACATTGATGAGGTGTTTGAACAATACCCGTTCCCAAAAGCAAAAGAGTTCGTAGAGAGCGATTTGAAGAATGGTAATTGCCAGCTTCTCCTTGACGGCTTTGATGAATTGGCAACTAAAGAGCAACAGGAACAAATTGCCGAACGGATTCACCGATTTATGGGAAAATATCATAACTGCCAGGTTGTCGTCACATCCCGAATTGCCGGTTACCATGACGAACTGAGCGGCTTTACGAAATTAGAATTGATGGACTTTGACGATGAGCAAATCGAGCGGTTCATACAGAACTGGTTTGGCGAAAGCGACCCTGAAAAAGCAACGTCTATGCAGGTGGCAATAAAGGAAAATGAACAGCTAAAAGCGTTTGCTCGCAACCCGTTAATGATAGCAATTATTGCTATTATCTATGAAGAAGATAGAGAGTTACCGCAAAGAAGAGCTGACCTCTACGAACGCTGTGTTGATGTGCTGCTGAGCAAATGGGATGTTCAGAAAAGACTCAAAAACAAATATCGTGCAGAGAAGAAAGAGCTTATTCTAAGAAAATTGGCGTTCTACTGCCACAGCAACAATAAAAGAAGTATGACCGAGAAAGAGGTCATGCGAGAGATGCTCCTGTACTTGCCTCAAATACGACTGAAAAAGGGGGATGCTAAACCTCTCCTTGACGAGATATGGCTGCGGAGTTATCTGCTACGGCAGATTTCTAGGGACAGTTATGATTTTCTCCATCTGTCGTTTCAGGAATATTTCACGGCTTCGGAGTTGAAAGAGCAGGAAGATGGTATATCTACCATAATTCAACACTTAGAGGAGCCCTGGTGGGAAGAGCCTATACTCCTTTATGTCGGGATTAGCAAAAACGCAACTGCTCTTATCAAAAAAATACAGAATGAAGTGCCTGAGGATATTTTTTACAGCAACCTCATGCTGTTTGGAAAATGCGTGGCTGATGCAGAGTTCACAGAGCTGTCTTTAAGAGATGCGGTTGTCAACGACCTCTGGTCGCTCTACAAAACCGCAGAATTCTCCAGCCTCAGAGAAAAGGCAATCGATGTCCTTGCACTCATCAAACCAGAAACTATCATAGACTCGCTGATAAAAGAG